>JALOQX010000048.1 GCA_025459265.1 Pirellulaceae bacterium
AGCGGTTGTGGCTGGCCGTGCATCGACTGCGGCGCGAGATCGTGCTGCGCAATCCGCTGGTCGACACGGGCCCGCTGGTGTTCGCCAAGCAGGTTCCGTCGTGCTTCAGCCATCAGCTCACCCAGTACTACGGCATGTGTGCGCGGCCCGGCGGAGGCATCTTCGTGCTCGAATCCCCCGGCCGCTCGATGCAAACCCGACCGCTGACGGCCGGCATGCCGTCGGGCAGCTGCCAGCACCCGGACGTATCGTGGGATGGCCAGCGCGTCCTGTTTGCGTACTGTGAAGTGCCCGCCGCGCCCGAAGATCGCGGCGCCCATCCGGAGCGCACCTACCATATTCATGAAGTCCGCGCCGACGGGTCGGGACTGCGGCAGTTGACGTCGGGTCCGTACGATGACTTTGCGCCGCGGTATCTGCCTGACGGCAAACTCGTGTTCATCTCCACGCGTCGCGGCGGTTACCATCGCTGCGGCGCCGGACCCTGCCCCGTGTACACACTGGCCACAGCGGCCGCGGATGGCGCTGATCCGCACCCCATCTCGTACCATGAAACGCACGAATGGGATCCGGTCGTGCTCAATGATGGCCGGATCCTCTACACGCGATGGGACTACGTCGATCGTCACGCAGTGTATTACCAGCAGCTGTGGACCGCGCGGCCCGATGGCACGAACGTGGCCGCTTTCTACGGGAACAACACGTTCAATCCGGTTGGGGTCTGGGAAGCGCGCCCGGTTCCCGGCTCCGATCTGGTCATGGCGACGGCGGCGGCCCATCATGCCATGACCGCCGGATCGATCATCCTCCTGGATGTCTCCCGAGGGACAGACGGACTCGACCCCCTGACGCGACTGACGCCCGACGTGCTGTTCCCCGAAAGCGAAGCGCCGGTGCAGCACTGGCACGCGCCCGCGGGTGTGGCTTCGCCGCCTCCCGTTCCCGTCGAGGCGCGGCGTTGGCCCGGCCACTGTTATCGCAGCCCGTATCCGCTGTCGGCCGACTGCTTCCTGGCGGCGTACAGCTACGAGGCGCTGATCGGTGAACCGGCGGCGAACCCGGCGAACATGTTCGGCCTCTACGTGGTCGACCGGTTCGGCAACCGCGAGCTGCTGTATCGCGACGAGGAGATCTCCAGCCTCTGGCCGATACCACTGCGGCCGCGCAAAAAGCCGCCGGTGCTGCCCAGTGCGATCGATGGGACACGCGGTGCCGAAGGCACCTTCTACGTACACAACGTGTACAGCAGCTGGCCGGCGCTGCCGGAGGGTGACGAGCACCGCATCACGCACCTGCGGCTGGTCCAGGTGTTGCCCAAGACGACGCCGCACGCAAACGCGCCGCGCGTGGGGCTGGCCAACGCCTCGCCCGGCAAACAAGTCCTCGGCACGGTGCCGGTCGAACCGGATGGTTCGGCGTACTTTCTCGCGCCGGCCCGCGTGCCCTTGGCGTTTCAGGCGCTGGATCGACACGGCATGGCGGTGCAGACCATGCGCAGCCTGACGTACCTGCAGCCTGGCGAGCAGGCCGCGTGTATTGGCTGCCATGAACACCGCGGCACGGCACCGCCGATGCAGACTGCGGCGCTGGCTCGTGAGCGACCGCCGTCCGTGATCACACCCGGGCCCGACGGATCGAAACCGTGGAGCTATCCGCTGCTGGTCCAACCGGTGCTCGACCGGCACTGTGTCGCCTGCCATCAGGGTGCCGAAGCCGAGGGGGGCGTCGTGCTGACGGGCCAGCCGGCGGGCGAATTCACCGCGTCCTACCTGGCCTTGGCGCCGCTGGTGGCGTACTCCGAGTGGAAAGGCACGCCCGCGGACAACGCCGAACCGCTGACGCGGCCGGGCACGTTCGGTGCCCGCGGCAGCCGCCTCACGCGTCTACTGCTGGAGGGTCACGAGGGCGTGACGATGGGGCCGGACGACCTCACGCGGCTGATGACCTGGATGGACGTCAACGCGCTGTGTTACGGGTCCTTCGACCCGGTCGATCAGCAGCGCCAGCAGCGCGGCGAACGGATTGCCGGGCCGCCGCTGGAGTAGTGCGGCGTCTAATCGAGCAGCTGGCGCAGGTCGTGACGCAGGGCTTCCAGCTGCGTTTCCTGTTCGCGGCTGAAGGCGCCCTGCGTGTGGCCGTAGGTGTCCATCCAGGCAGCGAGTCGGCGCACGTCCGCGTCGGTCAGCGCGACATCGCGATGCGCGGCATCGCTGGCCAGGTACTGCAGCAGCTTGCTCTGCCGCGCCGGGTTGTCACCGACGACGGACGCGTCACGCTCGTAGACCAGCTTGTGCAGGTCGCGGTCGGCGTATTCGATCAGCGTCTTCCAGGCCCGCTCGGGGCTGAGATCGAATTGTGCCGCCTGAGTCGACTCGGCACCCGGTTGATGACACGATCGGCATTTCTGATCGAGCACCGGCTGGACCAACGTGTCGAACCGCAACGGCCACGTGCCTTCCACGTCGGGTTCAATCCGCGAGGGACCGCGCAGCAGCGCCAGCATGCTGCGGCTGCTGGGGGTCGCAAAGCGCGATTCATGGCAGCCGATGCACGAGAGCGTCTGGCCCGGTTGCACATACGTCAACGACCGCATGGTCTGCAGTGCCAGGCCATCGGCGTCCAGCGCCTGGAAGAAGACCGGCAATCCCGACGGCAAGGAGAAGTACGCGGACCCATCGGCCTCGACGGGCACGGTGCCCAGGACGAATTTGCCGGTTTCCTCCTGTGACACGCCGAGACTGGGATCGTTCATGTACGGTTGCACTTTCGGCACGACTCCCACGATGCGCAGGCGCGCCACCGTGCCGGGCTCGACGCCGGGCATGCCGTCATAGATGTTCTGCAGCAGCAGCTGACCGGCTTGTGGTGCGTCGGTGACCGCCAGCTCCGCCACCGCCTTGGGGGCCTCGCGAGGCCGAATCGGGATCGGCGTCATGCTGGAGATGTCTGGGTCGCGATGGAGCAGTTCGAGGTTGCCGAACCGGTCGAACAGGTAGATCCCTTGCGCGTTGACCGGATTGCTGTCATCTTCATAGCGCCCGTGTGGCGGCAGCCGGCGGTTGCTCCAGCTGACGAGATAAAAGTCCTCGGACAGTGGCCACGGATTGGCATAGTACGCGTCGACGTTCTCCTCGGTTTCCGGGAAGGGCACCTCGGGCGTCAGACGCGTGAGTGGTACCTCGCCTTCGTTGCCGCGGGCCTGATCGAGCAGCACCAGCGATCCGCCGGTGATGGAGTGGTGGGCGGCGGCCGTGAAAATGATCTTGTTGGACCCGGGGATTGAGCGTGGCTCGAGTGTCGCCTGGGGACGCACCGTGTGGTTGCCGTACACCAGCTGCGCGTTGGTGGCGTCCGGGTTGGTCGACCACAGGCTGAAGAAATGCCCGTTGAAGCGATCGATATAGTCCCAGCGGCAGTAGAGGATGCGGCCGTCGTGGGCGATGGACGGCGTGTATTCGAATGTCTCGAACGAGGAGACGGGCCAGATCCTGGCGCCGTCGGCGCTGACGGCATGCAGCGTGAACACCGGTACGGGGCGGGCATCGCCGCCGCCGCAGCGCACGTAGCTGTCCGGGAGATCACCCGCGACGGTCTGCTGCGTGTTGGTGGGATGCGTCTGCAGAAACTGTCCCTTGCGGGTCGAAAGGAACAGCACGTCGCCGGTCGGCAGGTACCTGGCATCGATATCGTCGTACTTGCCGCGCGTCAGCTGCCGCCAGGAGCCGGTCTCCAGGTCCATCTCGAACAGGTGGTAGAAGACGTGTTCGGGCACGTTCGCCTTGTCGCGCTTGTTCGGCTCGTCCGCGATCCGCGGCTCGAAACGGCTGAAAGCGAACGCGACGCGTGTGGCGTCGAACGACAGGTCAGGACTGACGAAATTCCCGGCGGGCCAGGAGGGCGTCAACTGCCGGATCCGGGCGTCCGGCGACTTGAAGTTCTCAAGCACGCACAGGCCGCCACCCGGTCGCGCCCACCAGCCGTAGTACTGGTCGGACAGGTGCGGGAACATCGTGGGCGCGCGCTTGACGAACAGGATGTCCTCGAAATCCAACAGCGGGTTGGCCAGTGCGAGTTCGCGCACGGTCTGGCGAATCGCGAAGTACAGAGGTCGCCAGGTGGGTTCCGCCGCTTCGTCGTCCAGTTGAGCCGCCTCCTGCTGGTACGCTTGCAGCGAGTTGACGGCCTGCCGCGTGTCCACGCCCAATGCGCCAAGCGCCGCAGCCAGCTTCAAGCCGCGCGTGAGGGAGACATTCACGACTTCTGCCCAGTCCAGGTCCTGGGCGCTGCGGGCGTGCTTGACCGACCAGGGGCTGACACTGCTCTGTGTCGCCGGTCGGTTTAGTGCGACATTTGCAGCGCCTCCTGCCGCGAAGATCTCCACTTCATCCAGGTGAAAGTACACCTGACCCGGCAGCTGCAGCCGCACGAAGCGAGCCGTCTGACCCGGCAGCGAAATCACGAGCGGTTGCTGATCGGGATGACCGCGAAAGACCGACCCATCGTGCGTGTAGGCAAGCTGGAACGTGTCGCCGTCGGACGACAGCAGCACGCGCAAGTGAGCCGCGCGGGCTTCGAACCCGTCGCAGCGGTTGTAGATGCGCAGTGTGCCCAGCTCGCTGACCGCGCCCAAATCCACCTGCCACCAGGGGTCGGCTTCCAGCTCGGTGTGAAATCCCCACTTGCCATTGATCACACCGTCACAGCCGCCCGCAGCGTCGTCGACGGGCGCGACCCGCGAGCCGGCACCCCCCAAGGGCGCGGTGCGCAGTCGAGCCTGAACCAGCCAGTCCGCCTCCAGCTGAGCGCACGTCACCGCCGGCGTCGGCAAAGGGGACTCCGGCGGCTGAGCGGCAACACCGGCGGCTAGCAGCAACAAACAGGCGAACGCTGCCGAAGAACGCGGCACAGGACGTTGGCAGATCGATGGCATCACGCTCCAGTCCTCCATCAGACTCGCCCGCTTGCAGGGTCCGTGGCTCGCGATCGAACTCGCATTGCCACGACGACTTCCTATTCTAATCCCCTAGCGACGTCGGCAACACACCTGTGCACCGGCCGCCCATTGTGGGTTACAATGGGGGCGTCCGACCCAGGAGTCGGTCGACCTGCTCAGACCTGCCTGCCCACTGGCCACGCCAACAGGAGACACGAACATGTTGTGCCGCCGACTGCTTTCCTTGTTGCTGGGACTGGCCCTTTGCGCGACCGCCCGCGGATGGGCTGTCGAACCCGAATCGATTGCCCTCTTCAACGGCAAGGACCTGTCCGGGTGGACGTTCTACCTGGAGAAACCGGACGCCAAGATGGAGGATGTGTGGAGCGTGCGGGATGGTGTGCTGGTCTGTAAGGGTGATCCGATGGGTTACCTGGCGACGAAAGACAACTACAAGAATTTCAAGCTGATCGTCGAGTGGCGGTGGGCGCCCGGCAAGGAGCCGGGCAACAGTGGTGTGCTGCTGCGGATCACGGGCAAGCCCATGATGCTGCCGAAGTGCGTGGAAGCGCAGTTGAAAAGCGGCGATGCCGGAGACATCTGGGCGTTCCAGGGATTCAAGGTGCAAGGGGATGCCGCCCGCTCGCGGGAAGTGAATCATCCGACGCTCGGCCACCTGGTCGGCGTGTCGAAGAAGGAAGGCAACGAAAAGCCGCCCGGCGAATGGAACAAGTACGAGATCCATCTTCAAGGCGACAAGCTGACCCTGATCGTCAATGGCAAGCCCGTGAACGAGGGGACTGGCTGCGATCTGGTTGCCGGCCAGATTGCGCTGCAGTCGGAAGGTGGCGAGATTCACTTCCGGACGGTCAGTCTCGTGCCGCTGGAAGACTGAGCCGTCCATCGCGACTTGCTGCCGTGCGGGTTGGCCGAACTGCCACTGGTACCTTCCGAGGGAGTCGACGTGATGCACTGGTTTGGCATGGTCACGGCCCTGCAGTGGATGAATCGACGTGATACTCCTGGCCGGAGAGAAGCTGGCTGCGCCAGGAGTCTCGTGCTGCTGGCAGTCTGCCTATCCTCGTTCGTCCTGCCGCTGGGCGCCGACGACCTGATGCGCACGCAGATCGAGGCGGACTGGCTGCGGCAACTGGAGCGGTGGGCCAGTGGCGGCCCGGCCGTACCCAAGACCCGGCAGGATGCCGCCGGGGCGGTGGACGGCGTCAAGGATGGCAAGTATGCGTTTCACACGGGATTGGAACCCAATCCATGGTGGCAGGTCGACTTGGGCCAGCCGCAGGCCATTGCCCGCATCGTCGTGTTCAATCGACTGGACTACGCGCCGGGCCTGCACAACGCGGATCACCTGGGAATCCTCGGCTCGGACGACGGCGTGCAGTGGACCGTCCTGCACGAGAACCGCGGCACGCATTTTGGCGGCGTGTCCGGCGCTGCGCCCCTGGACGTGCCGTTCCCGCAGCCGCCTGAGGCGCGGTACATCAGGCTGCAGGTGCGCAGCGACCAGCCGATCTTCTTTCACCTGGATGAAGTCGAGATCTTCGGCGCGGACGATCCGCACCGGAACATTGCGCTGGGATGTACCGCGGACCAGAGCAGCATCAGCCAGTGGTCGACGAACAAGCTCGTGGCTGACACGCGCACCGCCTTGCCGATCTACACGGCCCAGCTGATCCGGCAGGGTGTCGGGTTGGCACACGAATTACAGCAGCACGAGATCGACACACAGGACGCGCTGCGGGAGCTGGAGGTGCTGCAGCAGCGTCTGGGGCAGCTGGACCAGGCAGCTGCCGAGGAGTCCTGGCGACAGCTCTATTTCGATGTGCGGTGGACGATCCGCCGGCTCGTCTGGCGGCACCCGCTGTTGAATTTCGACCACCTGCTGTTCGTCAAACGGTTTACGCAGCAGGCGTACCCCGATATCTGCCTGAATCACATGCCGTGGGTTTCGCCGCCGGGCGGCGACATCTGCACGCTCATGCTGGGTGGACCGGAGGACGCGCCTCAGGTTCGTCCCATCCTGCAGGGCGCACTGGGGCCCGGCCACGTGCACGGCATCGATCTGCACTGGGATGGCCAACGCGTCGTCTTCGGCTACGCCCAGGCCAAGAGCGATCAACCGCCCGCGGGCTGGCTGGATCGCACGACGAGCTATCACCTGCGGCGCACGGAAGAGCCGATCCATTTGTTTGAAGTCTATGTCGACGGCACCGGGCTGCGCCAGCTGACGGAGGGCGAATGGAGCGACCTGGACCCGACGTATGCGCCCAACGAAGACATTGTGTTTGTCTCGGAACGCTGCGGGTGCAGTCTGCAATGCAACGAGTTCGACAAGGACGAGACCTCCTGCAACTTGTATGTCATGCACTCGGACGGAAGCAACATCCGGCGGATGAGTGCCTCGAAGGACGGCGACTATCTGCCGCATTGCCTGGATGACGGCACGATCGGCTACTGCCGCTGGGAGTACCAGGAGCGTGGCTGGGCCAACATCCAGTCCATCTGGACCGTGCGTCCCGACGGCACGGGAGCGGACGCGCTGTTCAAGCAGCACCTGAACGACCCCTGGGCGCTGGAGGACGTGCGGTCGATTCCCGGCTGTGGCACGCGCAAGCTGGTCGCGATCGCGGCCGGCCACCACACGCTGGCCACGGGGCCGATTGTCGTGGTCACGCCCGCCGTCGGGATTAACGATGCGCGGGGAATCCGCATTGTCACGCCCGATTCGCTGCCGCCCGAGGGTGGCATGTCGGGCACGCCCGTGGACGAAGGGGGAGTCCGGGACGGAGGTGGTCTGTATTCGACGCCGTGGGCGCTGTCCGAACGGCTCTTCCTGACGGCGTATTCGTTCAGTAACGAGCAGACGGAGCTCAAGGGTTACGCGCTTTACGTGGTCGATGTGCACGGGAACAAGGAGCTGATCTACCGCGACCCGGACATCTCCTGCTTCTCACCGATTCCGCTGCGGCCGCGCACGCGGCCCCCGGTCATCAACGATACCACCGACGCGACGGCGCGGTATGCCACGCTGCTGGTGGCCAACGCTGCGCACGGTGTGGACGGCGTCGATCCGCGAGCGGCGCGTTATCTGCGGATCTCGCAGCGGCTGGTGTGGCCGTACAACAACCAGGACGGCGGTCATCGCTATCACGAGGTGCCACACACGCAGCAGCACGTACCGAACTGGACGCCGGCCCGCGTGCTGGGGGAAGTGCCGCTGGAGGCGGATGGCAGCGCCTATTTCCGGGTCCCCGCCGACACGGCGGTCTATTTCCAGCTGTTGGACGAGAACCACATGGAGCTGCGCCGCATGCGCGCGTTCATCAGCCTGCAGCCGGGCGAGCAGCGCATGTGCTTCGGCTGTCACGAGACGCGGGGTGAAGCGCCCGTCGCCCCCGTCTTCCCGTTGGCGGCGCAGCGCGAGCCGACGATGCTGCAGCCGCCGGCCTGGGGTGAGCGTGCGGTGAATTTCCTGCGTGACATCCAGCCGATCTTCGACCGGTACTGTACGACCTGCCACAGTGGCCTCCAGCCGGCGGCCGATCTCGATTTCTCTGGGGGACTGACGGCCCGCGGCGTGATTCCCGCCTTTGGCTCGAACCGGGCCTACGAGACGATTCGCGTCCACCAGCTCGTGTCGCGGTCCAATGTGCGCGGCGATGCGAGCATTACGCAGCCACTGGAGTTCGGCTCGCACAGAAGCAAGCTGGTCGAGGTGCTGCGGCAGGGACCGTGTGGCCGGCGCGCGCACCTGTCCGACGAGGAATTCCGGGTGCTGGTCACCTGGATCGACGCGAATTCGCCCTATCACTCGACCTTCATCAACAAGCGGGCCCAAGAACCTGCCTATGACCTGCCGGCGGATCGGGAGCTGCTCGACAAGGTCACCTCGATCCACGCCCGGCGCTGCCAGGCGTGTCACGAGGCGGCGGATATCACGCGACCGCATTGGATTGACATCCGCAGCCCGCGCCAGAGCTTGCTCCTGACGGCCCCGCTGGCGGTGTCGGCAGGCGGGCTGCAACGCTGCGGCCAACCCACCTACGCCACGTGCGATGATCCCGATTACCAGGCCGTTCTGCAGCTGCTGGAAGACGCCGTCTGGCGCGCCTGGAAATATCCCCGTCGCGACGTGCAGGCACTCCTCGAACGATAGGTGATCCTGACCATGTCCTTCCCGATCCGACGCGCGGCGTTCGTGCCGAGACGGATGATCACGCTGAAGACCCTGTCCTTGCTCGGCATGGTATCACTGCTGCCTTTCGTGGCGACGGCCGCGCAGGCGTCCCGGCCGAACGTCGTGCTGATCATGACGGACGATCAGGGGAGCGGCGACTTCGGCGTGGCCGGCAACACGGTGTTCGAGACGCCCCACATTGATGCCATGGCGCGGCGCAGCGCGACCATGACCACGTTTTACGTCAGCCCGGTGTGCTCGCCCACGCGCGCGTGCCTGATGACCGGGCGATACAACTACCGCACGCGTTGCATCGACACATACATTGGCCGCTCCATGATGGACCCCGACGAAGTCACCATCGCGGAGATTCTGCAGGGGGCGGGCTACGCGACGGGTGTGTTTGGCAAATGGCATCTGGGGGACTGTTATCCGATGCGCCCCATCGACCAGGGATTCCAGGAGGCGCTGGTGTTTCGCGGCGGCGGGCTGGCGCAACCATCCGAGCCGCGGGAGAACGGGAACCGCTATACCGATCCCATCCTGTTTCACAACGGCCGGCAGGTGCAGACGCACGGCTATTGTACGGACGTGTACTTCGACGCGGCACTGCAGTTCATCGACGCCGCGCACGCGGCGCAGAAGAACTTCTTCGCGTACGTGCCGACCAATGTGCCGCATGACCCGTTCCATGATGTGCCGCCAGCGCTGCTCGAACACTACCAGGGCAAACAGGACGAGCTGGCGGGTCTGATCATTGGCCAGCGGACGCCCGAGCAGCGGTCACGGGAAGTCGACCACCTGGCGCGGATTGCCGCCATGATCACCAACGTGGACCAGAACGTCGGCCGCCTGTTTGCCAAGCTGGACCAGCTCGGCATCACCGACAACACACTGGTCCTGTTCCTGGTCGACAATGGGCCGAATACGCGGCGTTACGTCGGCTCGCGCCGCGGCGTGAAGAGCGACGTGCACGATGGCGGGATTCGCTCGCCGCTCTGGCTCCACTGGCCGGCCCGCCTGCCCGCCGGCACGACGCGCGATCAGCTGTCTGCCCATATCGACGTGCTGCCCACTGTGCTCGATGCCTGTGGCGTGGCAGTACCTGCCGGGATAGCGCTGGATGGAAAAAGCCTGCTGCCGCTGCTGGACGACGCGCATGTTCCGTGGCCGGACCGCACCCTGGTCATACAGTCGCATCGCGGCGATCAGCCCGTGCGTTATCACCACTTCATGATCCGCGATCAGCGCTGGAAGCTGGTCCACCCCAGCGGATTCGGGCGCGAGCGGTTTGACGGGGAGCCGGCCTTTGAGCTGTACGATCTGGTCCAGGATCCGTGGGAGTCGCAAAACCTGATCGCCGAGCATCCCGCGGTCGCTCAGCGGCTCAGGCAGGCGTACGACCGGTGGTTCGACGACGTGTCATCGAGCCGCCCGGACAACTACGCTCCCCCGCGCATCTGGATCGGGACGCCGCACGAGAATCCGACGGTTCTGACCCGCCAGGATTGGCGCGCGGACACGTGGGTGGGCAATGCGGTGGGGCATTGGGAGCTGCAGGTGGCTCACGCAGCGACGTATGACCTGCATGTCGAGCTGGATCCGCTGCCGGAGGCAAGTCGCGTCGCCGTGGAGCTGGCGGGCAGTCGCTGGGAAAAGGACGTGGAGCCGAACGCGGCATCCTGCGAATTCGCTGCCTGCCAGCTGCCGGTGGGGGAAACGCGTCTCGAGGTCCGGCACACCGCCGGAAATCTGGTCCGCGGTGCCTACCAGGTGACGGTTGCACGCCAGAAATGACATAGAATTGGGCAGAGGACGGGCAACATGCATCCACGTCGCGCGATTCACGGTTTTACCTTGGTCGAACTGTTGGTGGTCATTGCCATCATCGGCATTCTCATCGGCTTGTTGCTGCCTGCGGTGCAGAGCGCGCGCGAGGCCGCACGACGCACGCAATGCAACAACAATATCCGGCAGTTTGGTCTGGCCATGCACAATTACGAGCTGACACTCGGGTGCGTGCCGCCCGGATTCATGGCCGTGAATCATCTCGGTGAGATTCGGGGTGGCTGGGCGTGGGGTGTGTTCCTGATGCCGTTCATCGAGCAGTCACCGCTGCAGAACGTGTTAAGTCCGACGAAGTACACGCTGTCGCAGGTCATCACAGATCCCACCTTGCTGCCCATGCTGCAGATGCCGCTGTCGGTCTTCCGGTGCCCTTCATCTCCGATCAGCGACCTGCGGGAGTATCAGGGGGGCGGCCAGATGGTCGCGACGGCAAACTACACCTGCTGCCGGGGATTCTTCTCGTACCGCGACGCGGTACATCTGCAGAAACCCAATAACGGGATGATGTTCGCGTCGAGCGGCGTTCGATTCACCGAGGTGACGGACGGCATGAGCAACACCATCGCGATCGGCGAGCGGACGGTACTGAAGGTGCATGCCAATGATCCCTCGAAATGGCCGTCCTGGTGTGGACCGGGCGGATTGGGAATCGGGAGTACCGTCAGTTCTTGTGTCTCGGTGCCGATGAATCATCCCACGAACATGCATGCGTTCAGCAGCCACCACCCGGGCGGCGGGAACTTCTGTTTCGCCGACGGCTCGGTGCACTTCCTCGCCGACTCGCTCGACTCGCGCGATGGGGGCGTCAATTCGGGGAACCCGGGCACACACGAGGCGTTCTGCCAGGCGGCCAGCCTGGGCCGGGTTGGCATCTATCAGCTCCTGGGTGTGATCAACGACCGCCAGCCGATCATGAACGACTTCCGCTGAACGGGCTTAGTCGTCCCTGTCCCGCGCCAGCTGCTGGCCCTGCCAGAGACGCAGGCGGTCGGCCAGCTGATCGGGGCGGGCCACGCCGGTCGTGCCCAACTGCACGATCGTCAGCGATGCCACCAGGTTGCCCACGAGGGCTGCTTCCGGGAGTCGGGCACCGGCGCACAACGCCAGCACGGACCCCGCCGTCGCACTGTCGCCCGCGCCGGTGGGATCCAACTCACCGTCCAGCTGCACGGCCGGCACTTCCGTCCAGTCGGGGTCGCTGACCAGCATACCCTCCGCGCCGCGCGTCACGACCACCGGTGCCTGGTTGAGCTCGCGCAACCGCCGCGCGGCCGCGACCAGTTCGTCCAGCGCCACGCGGTCACCCGGCCGCGGATCCGGGCGCCCCACCGCCTCGAATTGATTCGGTTTGATGATCACGCGGGCAAAGCTGCGAATGCGCCGGCGGCTGTCGGCCCAGAACCGTACGTGCGGGTGCCGCTGCGCACGATCTCCCAGCGCGCTACGCACCCCCGCAGTGACCACGCCGCAGTCCGGCTCTTCGACTTGATCGAGCACGATGACGGCATCGAGCTCGGGGAGCAGCTGGTCGAGGGAGGACACGATCTGCTGTTCCAGTTCGGACGAGGTCGCACCGCGGTTCTTCGTGTCGTAGCGCGAATGCTCCGCCGCCAAGCCCCGCACGTGCGTATCGCGCGGTTTGAGATACGTCGGGGTGCGGCGGTCCGGTGCGACATACAGATGCGTCGTGGTGCAGCCGAGCCGCGTCAGCTCTTTGCGCAGGTCGAATCCTTCCCCATCGTCGCCGGCAAAACCGATCGCGTGCAGCTGCCTGGTGCCGAGCGCCGCCAGATTGCAGACAATGGTCCCGGCTGCGCCGGGGCTGCAGTGGATCCCGACAACCTGGTGGGCCGGCTTGCCGGTCTCGACACTGGCTTCGACGATCGTAGGGTCCACGTCCAGATACTTGTCCAGGAAGAAGTCGCCCAGCACGGCCACCCGGGCGGCGGCAAATCGAGCGATCAGCTCTTCCAGCCTGGCGACGGTGAGAGCAACGCGAGCCATCAGGCGGTTCCTGCTGTGAGCAGATGCAAGAGGGTAAGCAACAAATCCCGGTTGTCGGCCTGCACGTACCGCATCGTGCCACCCATGCGACTGAACGACTTGTTGTAACGCAGATAGTACGAAGGGTTGTCTTCCGGCGGTTCGCCTTGCGACCAGTCCCAGTTGGATTCGGCCAGGTCGCTGATGAGCAGGAAATGTCGCTCGATGCGCTGGCCGCGCTGCAACGCCAGGTTCTGGGCCATCGACAACGACTTTTCAAATACCATCGGACTCATCACGGCTGAGCCGATCGACAGGTACACGCCGTCCTCCAGGCGACTGACGCTTTCCGCAAACGTGAGAAAATCCCGTTCGGCCGCGCGACCAATCGCCGCGCAGAGATTCATCGGATGATTGTAGATGATGTCGTGTCCGATCATCGGATGCCCGGTCAGGGGCACGCCCGCGTCGTGGGCCGCGGCCTGGATGCTGTACGGCTTCCACGGGTGCGGGATGGGCCGCCACCCGGGCGCCAACGCGAATCGCCTCACGACGGTCAGGAGGTCCGCGGCGGCGGCGGTTTGCGCCGGATCGGCAGACGCCTGGGCGCCAATCTCCGCTTCCAGCTGGGCTGCGCTGGGTAAGTTCAGCCCATCCCGCGAGATCATCGCCCCCACCGACTCGCCGTACCCTCGCCCCTCGTAGGCGCCCACGACGATCGCCAGGTTGATAAAGAAGCCCGTTTCCTCCCAGTTCCCGAACCGCCCTTCCCGCACCATCGCGGCGACATCCTCGCAGCTCTGACCCTGGTAGGCGAACTCCCAGTCGTGGATGATCCCCGCGCCGTTGGTGGCCAGGTGCGTGAGCCAGCCGCCCTGCACCAGCTGCCGCAGTACTGGCCCCAGCCCGTTCTTGATCGCATGCGCGCCGAATGTGAGCATGACGGGGCGCTGACGAGCTCGGGCCGCCCGGATCCGTTCGGCGGTATCGGCGACCACCTGGGCCGCAGCCGGGGACAGCGGACGGGGCTGAGCATGCGGCGCGACGTGATCCTGTTCGATGCGTTTCTTGTTGGGGCGTGCCGCCAGCGGCTGCATCTGGACGTCGAAGCGGTTGAGCTGCGGGTAGGGCATGTGGTTCTTTCCTGTGGCTTTTAGGACACCGCAGCCAGGCGGCGATCCTCGCGATAGACCGCCAGGATATTCTCGGGGGGCACATCGGGTTGAAACAAGTGCGTGGGACCGAGGATGTAACCGCCCTGGCGACCCAACACGTCTCGATACCGGCGGACCTCGGCGCGCACTGCCTCGGGTGTGCCGTGGGTGAGCAAGTGCTGCATGTCGATCCCGCCGTGAAAACTGATCCGCCCGCCGAACTGAGCCTGCAGCTGCTCGGGAGCCATCAGCACGCTGGTCGGCTGGATCGGATCGAGGCAGTCGACCCCCAAGGCGATCAGTTCGTCGATGAACGTGCGGATCGAACCGCAGCTGTGGTACAGCACCTGGCCTCCCAGGCCGTGAATGCAGTCGGTCATCTCGCGGATGTAGGGTGCTACGAACTTGCGAAACATGTCGAGCGAAATGAGGGGGCCGGACTGGCTGCCCAGATCGCTGATCACGAGATACAGGTCGATGCGGCCGTGCGTGACCTCGGCGGCTCGGGTGTAGTCGGCCTTGTAGAAATCCGTGAACGTGCGGCACAGGTAATGCACCCAGTCCGGCCGCTCCAGCATGTCCAGGAACATGCCTTCCCAGCCGCGGACCAGAGCGGGTCGCTGCCAGACGTCGGCGAATCCGTACAGCAGCGCATGGTGCTCCCAGCGGTCGCACTGGGCCGCCAGGGCGGTGTAGTCCAGTTGGTCCGGGTGAGGCCAGGGAAAAGATTCCAGTTCGCCGAAGGTGGTGGCCTCGGCCAGCGCGCCCCGCACGTCCTCCCGCATCGGTCCCCACGGTGTGTCCTGGTAAATGTATCGCTCGCCCCAGAAGTTCTGGTACACGCCGTCGCCGATCGCCCGCTCGGGCAGCGTCGGCACGTCCAGATGCCGGACGTCCACCTCCAGTTCATCCAGCAACCGCGGTTTGTCCGCGTGTCCGACATGCTCGAGCAGACGACGCCAGGTCGGCTCCTCGGCCCAGAAATCGCAAGGCAATCGGTCCGGCGTGCGATGTGCCAGAGCGGTCAGCACGCGTTGGCGAGGTGTCATCATGGGCTGGCTTCCTGCATTTGACGGTGCGCGGTCTGTTGGGCGTGGGAAACTCCGCGGTCGGCTTTGACAAGGAGCCGTCAGCAAGGTACTAGTTTCATAGCACATCATCCGTTTCCCTTGAAGTATGTAGAGCCTGCGGACATGAGTACCAGCGCGCGCACACACGGGGAAGACACGGACTTCTTGGTCGACTGCGGTCGGCGCATCCGAGCGGCCGTCCGCGAGCACTGCCGGTGTCGGGAATGTGGCGAGCGCTGCCACGTATTCGCCACCGTCTGCGAGACGTGCGGGACGCAGGACCCGATCCGCCTGCCCATCACCTGGGCCCTCTGGGCGGTCGGAATCTCGGCGGCCGTGCTCGCGCTGCAGGTCTGGACGGCGTAGGGCCTGCGTCGAGCATTGTCGCACGGCTCTCCGAGCCGTGATTGCTCGACTCGGAGAGTCGAGCGACGGGCTTTGTCGCACGGCTCTCGGAGCCGTGATTGCTCGACTCGGAGAGTCGAGCGACGGGCTTTGTCGCACGGCTTTCCGAGCCGTGATTGCTCGACTCGGAGAGTCGAGGGACGGGCTTTGTCGCACGGCTCTCCGAGCCGTGATTGCTCGACTCGGAGAGTCGAGCGACGGGCTTTTGCATCCCGGCGGGCGATGCGTCATAATAGCCGGCACAAAGTACCGCCTGCTCCTTAGCCTGCCGAGGGTCTCGCCGTCATGATGTGCTTGATCGACCCGCCCGGGAATGTGCGCGAGGGTGCCCGCTGGTCCCGTGCGGCTGCCTGCTGGACGGTCTTGTTCGTGGTCCTGCTCGCCATCGACCGCTTGCCGGGCGCCATGGCCGCCGAATCGCCCGCGGAACAGAGGGTGCTGACCGAGTGTACGCTCGACATGCGTCAGTCGGTCGAGCAGGCCCGTTACCAGCCGTTGAGCCACCGCGACGACATCTGGTACGGCTCGACGTACTGGACCGGCCCCGATTGGACGCGCGTGGGCCGCGACTGGCACCATCCGGGAGAACAGACGTCTGCCGTGCGGCGATTCGTGGTGCCACGCGATGGCCGGATACAGATCCTGGGTCGCGTCGCGAAAGCCGACCCCCACGGTGGCGATGGCGTCCACGTCGAGATCCGCGTCGGTCCGCAGGTCGCCTGGGAGGCGGATATCGAGGCCGCCGACACGGTCGGCCAGGAACTTGCGCTGGCGATTGATGTCCGACAGGGCGATGCGATCCGGTTTGTGGTCCACCGGCGAGGCACGATCGGCTTCGACACCACGCATTGGGATCCGGCCATCGTGTACGAGGATGGCGAGCGTTTTGTGGCTTCCCAGGGATTTTCCACCGGGCCGCAGGGTGCTCAGGGCTGGCACTATGAAATGGAGCCCGACTCAGATCGAGGCAGCGTCTCGCCGTGGCCGGTCGTGCACGGCTTTCGCCCGCAGATGCTGCTCTACGAGCGGACCTGCGAGCCCCCGCAAGGCGTGGCAGTGCGGGCCGAGGAGGCACTCCCAGCATGGATTGTCACCCGCGGCGCGGATGAAGGTGGATTTGTGCTCTGCGCCGCCACAGCCGCGCCCTGCCTGCTCCAGGCTGCGTGGGTCGAAAGCGGGGTGCTGCGCGTGCAGGTTCTGTCGGCTGCTGCGCCGACGGAGCGCGAGCCGCAGCCCGCGGCGGGCGAGCCGGTTTGCGTCCAGGTCCCGTATGAGGGAACCTGGTTGCACGGCGTGCGGGCACTGCACCAACTGCTGGCTCGCGACACGGAACATCCGGAGTTGAAGCCGCTGCGCGACGTGTTTATCCAAGCGGCCGAGCGGGCCGGTATCGCGCAGCGCGCCGAGGGCCTGCCGGAACTGGAGCTGTGCGCCTTGGTGCAGCTCGATTGGGCCCGCCAAGATCACCATCAGGACGAGGCGGCCTGGTATGCGCGGACGTGTGCGCTGCAGCTGGACCGGACCCGGAATCTGCGTGCCGCATTGCCACGCCAGCGCGCCGCGGACGCGCTGCGGCTTGAGCACCTGCACCAGCAGTTCAAAGAACTCGACACAACGCCCGCGACGGATCGCACGCTCGACCGGTGGCGGTGGCTGTATCAACAGACGCGCTGGCTAAAACGGCACATCGCGCTGGCTAACCCCCTGCTGGACTTCGGACCGCTGCTGTTCTGCAAACGCGTCCCCACGTCGTACAGCCACCTGGTGATGCAGTACTACGGCTGGCGGGCGCGACCGGGTGGCGGCATCTTCGTGCTGGATCGACCCGGCTATTCGCTGGCCTGTCGCGATATCTTCGCTGGGAAACTGGCGCACGGCAACGTACTGGAACCGCGCCTCTCCTACGACGGTCAGCGCGTCGTGTTCTCATTCGTCGCGTGCCGGGACGACGGGCACGTCTGGGAACCTGCCCAACTGAACAACCAGGTCGATGAGGGGTTCTACCACGTCTGGACCGGAGGGGTCGACGGCACGGACCTGCGCCAGCTGACGACAGGTCCTTACGACGACCTCATGCCGTGCTGGTTGCCGGATGGCGGATTCGCCTTCAGCTCGACACGCCGACGAGGTTACGCACGCTGCTTCGGAGGACAGTTCAGCCCGCGCTGGCACGTCTACACCGTCCATCGCATGCAAGGCGACGGGACGGACATCCGGCTGCTCTCGGCCCACGACACCAACGAGTGGTTTCCTGTCGTGTCGCACGCTGGCCACATCCTTTACAGTCGCTGGGATTACATTGACCGCGATGCGGTCACGCATCAGAACCTGTGGGCCATGCGCCCGGACGGCACGAACCCGATTGCCGTGTGGGGCAACGCGACCAGCTCGCCGCACTGCGCGTTTCAGGCCCAGCCGGTGCCCAACTCCGGCAAGATCGTGTTCACGGCGTCGGCCCATCATTCCATTACCGGCGGCTCGCTCGTCCTGCTCGAGCCAGGTGTGGGGGTGGACGGTCATGCGGCCATCACCCGGCTGACGCCGGAAATCCCGTTTCCGGAAGCTGAGAGCATGGACATCCGGGAGTACTACGCGGCGCCCTGGCCGCTGTCGGAGGATTACTTTCTCGCGGCTTACAGTCCCTTCCCGCTGGTGTGGGAGCCGAATGCGAACCCGCGGCACGCGCTGGGCCTCTACCTGCTCGATCGGTGGGGAAACCGTGAGCTGCTCTACCGCGATCCCGACATCGGCGCTACCAATCCCTGCCCGCTCCAGGCGCGACCGGTTCCGCCAGTGATCCCGCAGATGCTGGCGGACACCGAGACCGATGTCGGCGAGATGGTGTTGCTGGATGTGTACCAGGGATTGGGGGACATTCCGCGCGGATCAATCAAGCAGCTGCGCGTGATTCAGATCTTCCCGAAGACGACCCCGGTCGCCGACTCACCGCGCGTCGGACTGGCCCGTGAGGAGAACGCGCGGGCGATTCTCGGAACCGTGCCCGTCGAAGCAGACGGGTCGGCCCGTTTCCTGGTGCCGGCGCTCAAGCCCGTCCTGTTCCAGGCGCTCGATGAGGACGGATATGCCTACCAGACGATGCGCACGATCACGTACGTGCAGCCCGGGGAGCGCGTCGCGTGCATCGGCTGCCACGAAAGTCGCGCGACCACGCCCGGAACCGGATCCGCCCTGGCGCTGCTGCGCGATCCCTCGCGTATCGAATCGGGGCCGCTGGACGGGCGTCCCTTCTCCTACGTCGAGATGGTACAGCCGGTCCTGGATCAACATTGTGTGCGTTGTCACAATGCCGTGCAAAGCGACGGCCAGCTGGATTTGTCGGCGGCACCGCACGACGGTTTCACGCGCTCGTACTGGTCGCTCTGCGGCGACCGGGATTTCTGGGGACCGGGCACCAGTGCCGAGAACGCCGCGGCGGCCTGGGTGCCGCGATTTGGCGCGCGGAACCAGATCCAGGTCACGCCGCCGGGTGGGCAGTTCGGCGCGCGCGGCAGCCGGCTGCTCAAGCTGCTGCGGGCGGGGCACTATGACGTGGCACTCACCGCCGAAGATTTCCGGCGGCTGGCGGCGTGGATCGACTGCAACGCGATTTTCTACGGCGTGTACGACCCGGACGAGCAGGCGCGGCAACTGCGCGGTGAAGTGTTTGACATGCCCGACGTCCAGTAAACACGGCCACGAGTGCCGACGCGACAACGGGGGGAGTAACGACGATGAGTCATCAACTGGTCCGGAGCAGACTCGATCGGCGAGCGAGCACTGCGGCGCTGGTCGCAGCATGGGTGGGGTTGGCGGTGTGCCACGCAGCGTGTGCCGGGCCTCCTGCGCTGCGCGCCCGGCCCTTCGCGCTCCACGAAGTGCGTCTGTTGCCCGGCCCCTTCCGGGACGGCCAGGATGTCGCCGTGGCATACTTGCTGAGTTTTGAACCCGACCGGTTTCTCGCACGGTTCCGGCAGGAAGCCGGCCTGGCGCCGAAGGCGGAGCACTACGGCGGTTGGGAATCGCAAGGTGTCTCGGGTCACTCGGCGGGGCACTACCTGAGCGCCTGCGCGATCGCGTATGCCGCGACAGGCGACGAACGGCTCCTCGCACGAGTCAACTACCTGGTCGCAGAATTCGCCGCGTGCCAGTCGGCCCTGGGCACCGGCTACGTCGCCGCCATTCCGGACGGCAAACGGGTCTATGCCGAGGTCGCAGCCGGCGACATCCGCTCGTCCGGCTTCGACCTCAACGGGTGCTGGGTCCCGAATTACACGCTGCACAAGCTGCTGGCGGGCCTCCGCGACGCGTATCGCTTGTGCGGCAATCCGCAGGCGCTGGACGTGGCCCGCCAACTGGCCGACTGGTTCGAACGGACGCTGGCCAAATTGAACGACGAGCAGTTCCAGAAAATGCTGGCCGCGGAACATGGCGGGATCAACGAAACCTTTGCCGACCTGTACGCCGACACGGGGGACGAGCGGTACCTGGTCCTGTCGCGCCGATTTCACCACCGCGCCATCCTCGAGCCCCTGGCACGCGGTGTCGACATCTTGCCTGGAAAACATGCCAATACGCAGATTCCCAAACTCATCGGACTCGCCAGACGCTATGAGCTCACGGGCGACCCGCAGGACCGCGCGGCAGCCGAGTTCTTCTGGGATCGTGTGGTCCATCACCACAGCTATGTGACCGGCGGACACTGTGATTACGAACACTTCGGTGAACCGGACAAGTTGAACGACCGACTGAGCACGAACACGGCGGAAACGTGCAACGTCTACAACATGCTCAAGCTGACCATGCACGTCTTTGGCTGGAAGCCGGAAGCGGACGTGGCAGACTTCTATGAACGCGCGCTGTTGAACCATATCCGTGCGACCCAGCATCCGGACGGGCGGGTGATCTACAATCTGTCGCTCAAGCCGGGACACCACAAGGAGTACCTGACGACGGACAGCTTCACCTGCTGTGGCGGCACCGGCTTTGAAAACCACGTGAAGTACGGCGAGGCGATCTACTTTCACAATGATGATGAACTGTGGGTCAATCTCTTCATCGCGTCCGAGGTGCACTGGCGCGACCGGGGCCTGACGATCGAGCAGCAGACCGAGTGGCCCGCAGCCGATCGCGCGACGCTGACCATGCACTGTCAGCAGCCGCAGGAGTTCACGTTGCATGTACGCCATCCGCATTGGGCGACGCGCGGATTGCGGGTGCTCGTCAATGGGCAGTCCGTACAGCTGGAGAGCCAACCGTCCAGCTACGCCAGTCTGCGCCGCACCTGGAAGGATCGTGACCGTGTCGAGGTGGTGTTTCCGATGTCGCTGCGCACCGAAGCCATGCCGGACAACGCCCGTCGCATCGCCCTGTTCTGGGGACCCACGCTGCTGGCCGCGGACCTGGGACCGGAGGATGATTCGCGGGCGGTCGAGCCGTTCTATGTGCCAGTCCTGGTCACCGATGATCGGCCTGTCGAACAATGGATCAAACCGGAGGAGGGTGCGTCTCCGGCGTTTGTCACCGTGGGTGTCGGACGGCCGCGCGATGTGTCGCTGCGGCCGTTTCACAGTCTGCACGAGCGGCGCTACAGCGTCTACCTTGATGTGCTGACCGGCACCGAGTGGGAAGCGAGGCAGGAGGGGCTGCGGCAGCAACAGCAGCGCGAACAGGAACTGGCCGCCCGCACCGTGGATGTCCTGCGGATCGGCGAGATGCAGCCCGAACGCGATCACAACCTGCAAGGGGAACGGACCGGAGCCGGCGAGCATCTGGGGCGCAAATGGCGGCACGCTACCGACGGAGGCTGGTTCGCCGTCGATCTGCAGGTGGACGGCCAGACAGGCAACGAGCTGCTCTGCACCTACTGGGGCAGCGAAGTCGGCCCGCGCACGTTCGACATCCTGGTCGACGGACAGGTCATCGCGACGCAGTCGCTGGCCAACGACCACCCCGGGGAGTTCTTCGACGTAACCTATCCGGTGCCCGAACCGCTGACACGCGGCAAGACGCACGTCACGGTACGCTGGCAGGCGCAGGCAGGCAACTTCGCGGGCGGTGTCTTTGGATGCCGAATGCTGCGCGTTGACGCCGCAGGCAACGACCAGCCATAGAGCAGTAACCGAATCTGGCACTCAACACAGGGAGATCGAACCATGCGAAGTACGCGTCGCTGGAACCGGCGCCGGTTCCTGCAGGCGGGGGTTGCGGCCAGCTGCGCAGCACCGCTGATCGTGCCGAGCTCCGTGCTGGGGCTCGAAGGTGCCACGCCGCCGAGCGACCGCATCGTCATGGGAGCGATCGGCATGGGCGGGCAGGGTCGCGGTGACATGGGTGGCTTCCTGGGCTTTCCCCAGGTACAGGTCGTAGCCGTGTGTGATGTGGTCGCGCAGCATTGCCAGCTGGCCAAGGAGATGGTGGACGGACGCTACGGCAACACGGACTGCGCCACGTGCCGCGACTTCCGCGAAATTACCGGCCGCGACGGGCTTGATGCCGTGCTCATTGCCACCCCGGACCATTGGCATGCGGTGATCGCCATCGACGCCATGCGGCAAGGCAAGGATGTGTATTGCGAGAAGCCCGAGTGCCTGACAATCCGCGAGGGGCGGCGGATGGTCGAGGTGGCGCGGCGTTACGGCCGCATCTTCTCCGGCGGCAGCCAGAGAGTGTGGGATGACTACAACTGGTTCCACAAGATGGTTCGCGGCGGCGCGATTGGCCAGGTGTCCGAGGCCTGGGCGAACGTCGGCGGGCCATCGGGACACTGCTACCTGCCTCCTGTCGATACGCCGCCTGGTGTCGATTGGGACCTCTGGCTGGGCCCGGCGCCCTGGCGACCGTTCCATCCGTCGTTGATCGCCGGCGGGTTTCGCCCGTTTCGCGACTACTCAGGCGGCGGCATGACCGACTGGGGCTGTCACACCTTTGGCGGAGCGCTCTTTGCGCTCGAGCTGCACGAAACCGGCCCGGTCGAGATCATCCCGCCGGATGGCGGTGAGCATCCGCAGCTGACCTACGTGTTTGCCAACGGCGTGCGGCTCTATCACGGCGGCGGCTGGGATGGGATCATCAATTTCCGCGGCAGCGAAGGCGAGATCTCCGAAAAAGGTGACCGCGCCGGAAGGAAGGTCGAGCCGCCCGACATCTATATTCCACACTACAAGGGAACCGGCGGCATCTTCGGCGATTTTCTCCACTGTGTGAAGTCGCGCGAGCTGCCGTTCCGCGATATCGAGCGGGCCCATCGGACCGCCACCGTGTCCCATCTGGGGAACATCGCCTACTGGCTCAACCGACGTCTGCGCTGGGATCCGGTGCGCGAACAGATCCTGGACGATGTCGAGGCAAATCGCTGGCTCGATCGTCCGCACCGCAGCCCCTGGTGTCTGGCCTGAGTCGGCAGAAGATCAGCGACTTGATCGCAGGAGATACACCCATGCAAGCGCTAATGCTCAGTGTCGTGACGGTGATGGCGTTGGCCGTATCGCCCTTGGTTTGCGGCGCAGACATCAACCAGGACGATGTGGACCGGCTCAGTCGCCATCTTGCGGTTGTCAGGTCCTTCGAGTACGGCCAGGACGACGGTCCGCTCCAGGAGATCGAGCGGCTGGTGTTGACGTTGTCTCCCGCCTCGCCTTGGCGCGAGCCGGTCGAGCAGCAGCTGATTGCCGCGCTGCAGAGTGCGACGACGCGGGCCGGCAAGGATTTTCTCTGTCGGCAACTGCGGGTTGTGGGCACGGCGCGCGCCGTGCCGGTCATGGAAACGCTGCTGGCGGACCCGGAGGCCGCCTCGCCGGCCCTGTCCGTGCTCGGCACTCTCGAATGCCCGGAAGCCGCGCAGGCCCTGCGCCGCGCGCTGGATCAGGTCGCGGGCGAACGCCAGGTAGGCATTGTCGACGCCTTGGCCGATCGGCGGGACGCGGAGGCGATGCCGCAGATGATCCAGCTGCTGCAGGCCGAGGATGCGGCCGTCGTGCGTGCGGCAGTGCGCGCTGTTGGACGCATCGGTGGTGCCGACGGTGCCGCGGCGCTGCAGCACGCCCGCGCTGCGGCGGGACCGGAATTGGCGATGGCCATCGATCACGCGCTGCTGGAATGTGCGCAGACACTCGTGGCCGGCGGCGCACGTGAGGAGGCCGCCGGGATCTACGAGAGTATCCGCCGCACGCAACCCGCACGGCCATTTCAGCTGGCCGCTCTGAAGGGACTCGTAACCACACGGCCGGACGCCGCCGCCAGGTTGCTGGTGGATGCGGCGCAGCAGGACCAGGGTGCACATGCCGCCGATGCGATTGCGGTCAGCGCGCTCGCACCCGGCCAGGACGTGACCCGGGCGCTGATTCAGCTCCGCCCTGCCCTCCCTGCGAACACACAGATTCTCCTGCTGCGGGCGTTGGGAAATCGTCGCGAGCCCGTGGCCGTGCCGGCGCTGGCCGAGGCGGCCGCCGGCGCCGACGAAGCCGTACGCCTGGCTGCCCTGGAAGCCTTGGGGTGTGTCGGCGACGCGGCCGCGCTGGACACATTGCTCGTAGCGGCAGCTGCCGCGGGTGCGGGACAGCGTGTTGCACAGGCAAGTCTGCTGCAACTGGAGGGTGAGGCCGTCAATCGGCGTCTGATCGAGCTGGTCGATCAAGCGGACGAACAGACTCGCGTGGCCGCGATCGACGCGCTGGCGGGGCGTGGTGCGACGACCGCAACCGCCCGGCTGTTGGCGGCGGCGACCCAAGAGCCCGGCGCCGTTCGACAAGCCGCCATCCGTGCGCTCGGCACCCTGGCGCAGGCGGCCGAGCTGGACCCGCTGCTGCAGCTGGTCGCCAAACCGAAATCGCCCGAAGATCGGGAACTGCTGATTGCCGCCATCGGCCGGCTGCTGCCGCGCTGTGGCGATCTGGCCGGCACAGTCGACACGATCGTCCAGGCCATCAGAACTGCGCCGACCGACGCGCGACCGGCGTTGGTGCGCATTCTGGGAGCCACAGGTGCCGAAGCCGCGTTGCCCGTGCTGCGCGACCAGCTGCAGAGTGCACCGGGCGACGTGCAGGATGCCGTGGTCATGGCGATGTCCGAGTGGCCGGACGGGCGCGTTCTGGAGGACCTGCTGCGTGTGCTGGAGACGGCGCGGCGTGCACCCCAGCGGGAAACCGCGCTCCGGGGCCTCGTGCGTCTGGCCGCTACCGCGCCGGACTCGACGCAGCTCTATGCACGCATGTGGCAGAGTGTCGCGCAGGTCCCGGACAAGAAGCTGGTGCTAACGAGTCTGGGGATGCAGGCGCAATCCGCCGCGGCCCTCGAGCTGGCGCGCGCTCACCTGCATGACCCGGAACTCGGACCCACAGCGGGCGTGGCCGCGGTGCGGATCGCCAATCGCCTGCGCGACAGCGATCCAACACGGGCCCGAGCGGCGCTGCGCCAGGTGATCGAGCAGGTGGACCATGACGACGTGCGCCGGCGTGCGCGAGACGTGCTCAACGAAGTCGACAAGTACGAGGGGCACATCCTGAGCTGGGTTGGCGCCGGTCCGTTCGTGGTGAAGGGAAAGACGGGCGATGTGGTCTACCAGACCGTGTTCGATCCGGAACACCAGGACGCGAAAGGCATCGAGTGGAAACCGATCACGCAGGGCCTGGGATCATGGGACGTCAACCTGGAAGCAACGTTTGGTGGCCTGGACCACTGTGCGGCGTATTTGCGTACTCGCATCTGGTCGCCCGTGGAGGCGGACGCCGTACTCGAGCTGGGCTGCGATGACGCGATCAAGGCCTGGCTGAACGGCCAGGAGGTTTACAGCCAGTGGACCGAGCACGCGGCCGCGCCGCGGCAGCATCAGGCGGAGGTGCGGCTGAACCAGGGTTGGAACGAACTCATGCTGAAGGTCGTCGACCAAGGGGGCGGCTGGATCGCCGCCTGCCGCATCCGCGCCCGCGACGGCTCGCCCATCGAGGGCCTGAACGTGTCGGCCGAGTGAGGTGGGTCGGAACCGATTGTGCGGGTCGGGTGTCTTGCGCCGTGTCGAGCACCTGAATGAAGTGACACGTATGTGTCACACACGACCATGCTATACGCAGCAGCAAACGCCTGCGCACCCTCCGCTCCCCCATCGGCTCGCCCGATGAGGAGCGCAGATCATTGGCTACGTACCCCGCAACGCCGCGCACCCTCCGCTCCCCCATCGGCTCGCCCGATGGGGAGCGCAGATCATTGGCTACGCAGCAGCAAACGCCTGTGCACCCTCCGCTCCCCCATCGGCTCGCCCGATGGGGAGCGCAGATCATTGGCTACGCAGCAGCAAACGCCTGCGCACCCTCCGCTCCCCCATCGGCTCG
>JALOQX010000264.1 GCA_025459265.1 Pirellulaceae bacterium
TCGGCGGTTCTCTGGACTGGTGAGCTACAAGCACGTGCGGACTGTGGCAACACTCCCCGCCGACCCCGCGTCGGCGGTTCACTGGACTGGTGAGCTACAGCAAGGCATGAAATGTCGCAACAAACCCCCGCCGACCCCGTGTCGGCGGCTCGCTGGACTGGTGAGCTACAAGCACGTGCGGACTGTGGCAACACTCCCCGCCGACCCTGTGTCGGCGGTTCACTGGACTGGTGAGCTACAAGCACGCCCAGCAAGAAAATCCCCTCCCCGCCGACCCTGTGTCGGCGGTTCACTGGACTGGCCGGCTAAAACGGAGCTGAATTCCTACGCTCTTCCGCGCCGAACTCATGGACCGCCTTCTTGGAGTGGCCATTGACAAGCAAGCTGCGTTTCAACGCTCGTAGCTGTCCAGTCAAATGAGCCGCCGACACGGGTTCGGCGGGGAGAAGATTTTTTTCAGCGCCTCTCCCGTGGCTCACCAGTCCAGTGAACCGCCGACGCGGGGTCGGCGGGGAGAAGAGCGTTCGAGTACAGCTCTCCCGTAGCTCACCAGTCCAACGAGCCGCCGACACGGGGTCGGCGGGGAGAAGAGCGTTCGAGTGCAGCGCTCTTGTAGCTCACCAGTCCAGTGAACCGCCGACGCGCGCGTGGGCGGGGAGGGGAGCGGTTGCCGCGCGACCGAGCTTACCGCCGCAGGATGGGGGCGGGCATTTCCGGGATCGGCGGCACGTAGTCGTCGGACCGCAAGGAGCGTCCCGGGCTGCCGGCTGGCGCTTTGGGCGGTGCCGGCGGCGGTGTGGCGCTGGTGCTTTGCCGCAAACGTTCGAAGGCGGCCAGCCACGACCCGGCGGCCGGCGTTTGCGGGCTGCGCGAGGCGGTATGCACGGGAGCGGGCGACCCGTCGTTTGGTTGGATGAACTGAGCTCGGTACTCGTCCGCGTCGATCAGCGGGGCGAGCGATTCATCCGCGGCCAGTTCCTCGGCCACGGGCGGGGCGGCCGCCGGATGGGCCGCCAGGCTGGGGCGTGCCACGGGCCGCGACTTGGTCGGCAGCGCGGCGAGTTTCGGGATTTGCGGCAGGTCAACAGCGGTTGACGAACCACGCGGGCGCTGGGGCGCCACATCCGGCCAGGACGGTGCTCGCTCCGACCTGGGTGGCGCGAACGGGCTCGTGACTAGCGACCCGGCCTCGGGACGCACGGGATCGGCCGACGGCGCGGCAGCGACCGGCGCCGATGGCGAGCGCACCGTGGTCGCAGCGGGCGCAGCGGCGGCGACCTCGTCGGGCGGCGCGGCCGCTGGCGGCGCGGCCGGCACCGCGGTGGCGGCGTCGCCCGATGCATCACGCGCCGGCTGCGGAGACGAATTCGCCACGAGCGTGGGTGCCGTCGGCGCGAGAAGTCCGGTGGACTGCGCCACGTGCGCCGCGACGTCCGAAGTGACAGTTGTGGCCGGCGGCACGGGCGACTCGCCGCGTGACGTTGCGGGGTTGGGCCGGGCGGTCCATGCGGTATCGTTTGCCGCAGCGAGCGCACTGCTGTTGACTAGCGGATTCACGGTTGGATCGGTGGCGGCCGCAGGTGACGAGTTGCCGGCTGATGCGGGGGACTTCGCGGGACGCAGGACATTTTTCATGATGTCCGTGTGCCGCGTCACGCTGGCGGGGTCCGCGTCCCGTGTCACGCCGACGGGCTCCCGCGCGCCTGGGTCAGGAGCGGTGAATTTGAGCTGGGTGTCCGTGACCAACGGCTGAGTGACGGGCTGCTGGGAAGGTGACGCAGCGGCGGCGGCCGCAGGGCGGTTCTGCCAAGCGCGACTGGCACTGGCAATCCGATCGAACAGGGGACCGGTCGTCACCGGCGTGGCCGCGATCACCGGGACCGTTTCTTCTGGCAGCTTCGGCGCCGGGTCCGGCGGGGGTCGCCGTGACGGCCGCACGAGCGATGGGCTGGCGGTCGCATCCCTGGCCAGCGCTGGAGCGGAGGTGTTGCCAAGAGCGTTACCCGGTCCCACACGGTACTTCGGGGGCACCACATCGTGGCCGACGACCGGCGGTGGGCTGCCGCGCGACGGCTCGCCGACGTTGCCCGCTGTGGCCGACTCGGGACCTGCGGGACCGAACCATTCCCGGGTCTTCTGCCGCGCGGCGGCGAGCATGCCGGCCGCCGTGTGCGGTGCCGCCGGCTCCCGCGGCTGAGCGTCTGTCGTCGCCGGATCTGTCGTCGCCGGAGCGACCTGAGCGGTGGACTCCGCAGCGGGCTTCCTGGTCAGCTGCGCCCATTTCGGAAACGTGCACCCTGCGACACACAGGGCCGCACCGGCCAGCAATGGCCACGTTCGCCCGATTCCTCGCGTCATGTACTTCCCTCCACGTCAGCCCTCCGCGCAGGGGAACAGGAAGTGACCTGAGACCGGTCCGACGAGAGTTCCCCCTGTAGACTCTTCTTCGGGATGAGCCGGTCGTAACGATTAGTCCAGTCTGGGAATTCTTAGCGAGTGGGGTGCCGATCCAGGGGCAGTCCCCATGACCCTTTTGTGTAGACTGCGCAACTTCGCGCCGACAACGCCTCGCCCCCACGATTCCGGAGGGGGCTGCTTCCCTTGGCTGGAAAAGGTGAGGTAGCATAGTGCCGAGTACGGTGAGCGCCCGGGGTCAGGCCGTCCCGCGGCGCGCAGATTGGATTCGACGACCGTCCACCGTGTTCCTGCCGGCACACACCCTGCCTGATGCGAGCCAAACCTGGGGAAGTGTCATGACTATCGGACGGCGCGAGTTTGTCGGGACCGCCACGGTGGCGGTCAGTGCCTTGTGGACGCGCACGGCACCAGGCCGCGTACGGCTCAATCCATCCGCCGGGCCGCTGCATCTGTCCTCGAACACCTATCCCTGGTCGACGTTTTACGGTCGCGAGCAGCGTGAATTCCGGATGCTGGACGAAGCGTGCCTGGCGGAGGTGGCCGCCAGCGGGCTGCAAGGTCTGGAGCCGGGGATCAGCGATCCGGCCGAGATCGACGCGCTGGCTCCACTCCTGGTCCGTCACCGTCTGGAGATGCGGTCAGTGTACATGAACAGCCAGCTGCACGACGCGGAGCAGGGGGAGGCGAGCATCGCGCAGATTGTGGCGGTGGCCCGTCGCGCACGCGACGCCGGCACCCGGATCATCGTCACGAATCCAAGTCCGCTGCAGTGGGGCGGCGAGCAGGACAAGACCGATGCGCAGCTGGCTGTGCAGGCGCAGGCGCTCAACCGGCTGGGGGCCCAGCTCAAGGCGCTGGATGTCACGCTGGCCTACCACAACCACGATATGGAGCTGCGCTGTGCGGCCCGCGAGTTTCACCACATGATGGTGGGAACGGATCCCGACCTGGTGACATTGTGCCTCGACGCCCACTGGATCTACCGCGGCTCGTCGAACTCGGCCGTCGCACTATTCGACATCGTGCAGCTATACGGACCGCGGGTCACGGAGCTGCACGTGCGACAGAGTCGCGACCACATCTGGACGGAGGTGTTTGAAGAAGGGGACATTGACTACACCCGACTCGTGGCTCTGTTGCAGTCGCAGCCGGTGCGGCCTCTGGTGGTGCTCGAGCAGGCGGTGGAGCAGGGTTCGCCGCACACGCTGACGGCCGTCGAAGCCCATCGCCGCGGCTGTGAGCATGCGCGCCGCGTGTTCGCGCCACTGGCCGCCTCGTAGGAACGGTGACCAGCATCGCACACCGCGGGGGCTCGACGTCGCATTACCCTTATTGCCCCAAGGACTCTGCGCCACCGGATCTTCACCATGACCACCGCGAGATCCACTCGCCTCCTGACCGCCCTGGCCCATTACGAGCAGGTCTTCGTGGTCACGCACGACAACCCAGACCCGGATGCCATCGCTTCCGGCTGGGGACTGCGCTGGATGATCGGTGAAAAGCTGGCCAAGCTGGCGCGACTCATCGGTGGCGGCGCGATTGTCCGTGCCGAGAACCGCCACATGGTCAAGCTGCTGAATCCGCCCATCGAACTGGTCGATGAAATCCAGATTGATGAAAGGACCGCCACGATCCTGGTCGACTGCTCCTCGACCGCGTCGAATCATCTGCTGGGCAGCGCCGGCGTGCGCCCGATCGCGGTGATCGATCACCACCAGGTGCGCGGCGCCCAGCAGCGGCTGGCTTTCCGCGATGTCCGCCCTCGCGTAGCGGCCTCCGCCACGATTGTTGCCAGTTATCTGAAGGAGCAGGATCTGTCCCCGCCAAGCGATCTGGCCACGGCGCTGCTTTACGGCATGCAGACCGAGACTCAGGGGAGCGAAACGCACTACGCGGCGCTCGATCGCCGCATGGTCGCCTGGCTGTCACGCTTCGCCGATCCCGGCAAACTGGCGCAGATCGACAACGCACCGCTCACGCCCGAGTACTACTCCGACCTGGTGCTGGCCCTGCAGAGCACGTTTGCCTATGACGAAACGGCCATCTGTTTCCTGCCCCGCGCGGAAGGCCCCGAGACGATTGCGGAAGTGGCCGATCTGCTGATTCGCTGCCAGACGATCCATCAAGTGCTCTGCGGTGGCGTCGTGGGCGACGACCTGTTCGTGTCGGTGCGGACCGAACTGGGGACGGAAAGCGCCGCGGACCTCGTGCACCGAGTCCTGGACGGACTCGGGGCCGGAGGTGGTCATGAACGCCGCGCGGGAGGCAAGGTCCGTCTCGCGCAATGCACGCTCCACGGCGAACAGCTCACGGACGAACTCCGGAACCGGTGGTTGGCCGTGTGCGGGAGCGACCGCCAGCGCGGCACGCGATTGGTTGCCCGCCGCGACATCGTCAAGAACCTCTGATTCCGGCTGGGGGCTCACGTCGTTCGTCCCCAGCCACCCCAGGCTCGCGGCCAGGTCAACCGCGGCCAGCCAGCTCGTCGAGCACGGCTTTGATCAGCAGCGGCCAGACGAGCGTGGCGTCCGCGTAGACCTCGGCGTACCGGCCCCCTTTGGCCGGCGGGATGAACTTGCCCCAGCTCACCCCCTCGGCGTATGTGCAACCCGACAGGCCGCCCCAGTGCACTGGTTCCGGACAGAGACGCACCCCGTAGCGGAATCGCGGCGCAGGCAACTCGATGCCCAACCGATGGCTGGCAATATCGTAATACGGAGCGACCTGCTGGGCCCAGTTGCGTGGTACGCCGCCTCCCACCGTGAAGATCCCCAGACAGCTGGCGGCGCCCGCCAGTCGGGCGTACTGCTGCAAATCGACAAACGGATTGAAACTCGGCACGGCCTGGAAGACTTCCTCGGGATCCCACCGGCCCTCGCGAGAGGGCTGAGTGGCCAAAGCGCGGGACATCGCCCACGTGGCGAAATCCAGGCCCATCTCGCTGTCGGTCATCGCCGGAATGAAGACCGGCACATCGTGTTCATACGCGCTGCGCAACACACCCGGCCCCTGCGCCAGCTGGGACAGCCGCGCCCCCAACGCCCGGCAGATGCGCGCTGACGACCACACACCGTCCGGCGGCCGCTCCTGCTCCAGGACACTGCGGACCAGCTTCTCCACGTCGTTCAGATTCGCTTCCATCTCCAAGGTGTCGTACACCCGGTTGTACCCCTGCTCGAACAACACCGCGTCCGACAGCGAAGGATCGTAGCGATAATGCGTCAGTCCAATCGACTCAGTGAGCCCGTGGGCAATCAACGCACCTGTGGCCACCACGACGTCCACCAGCCCATGCTCGATCATGTCGCAGATGATCTTGCCCTGTTTGGCCACCGTCATGGCGCCCGAGAGCGTCAGGACCACGCGGCAGTCGGGATTGCGGGCCATCTCCAGGACGATGTCAAACGCCTCGCCCAGCTGCCGCCCGCCGAACGCGGTCCGCGACATGGCGCGGAGCAGGTCGGCAAAGCTCTGGACCTGTGACAGGTCCAGGCTCGCCAAGGGCGACAGTCCATCCTCGCGCCCGTCGTGGAGGTTCTCTCGCTTGGCATTCACGGTCTGCTCGTCCTCACCGCTTGAAGGTCCCCGACCAGAAATCCAAGGCTACCGGTCAATGCGGAGCGACCGAAGCCAAGTCGTTGCTGCCGCAGATTTTCCTGTCACCCGTCTTTCTGTCAACCGCTTTCTGTAAATTTGTTCATACCTCAGCAGAGTGGGTACCTCCTGCGAGTTAATTTTGCCCTGGACGCTGCCGCCAATTCCCGGTAGATCCGACGGCCCCTTGTGTGACACAGCACCTGCGTATCGCACGCCAAGCGTGACGAACGAATCTGGTCACCCTGGGGGGTGCATCTGGGCCGGAACGCGGGCTTCCACTATGCTGTCAGTCCTCTGGGCACCTCGGGACCAGTGCATGGACGGCCCCTAATCGAGGTGTGCCCGCCGGAACGCGGCGTGGATTGTGTGGGAGCAAACCGCCGATAATCGTCTCAATCTTTCCACGCGAGCGCGTCTCTCAAGGAAACCGACGCGGAGCCCGACAGGCTGAGGATCGATGGCAACGTATAGCGAGTCGGTTGAGTTTGAGTTTCCGCGGCAATCTAATGCCGAGGAACTGGCCAATACCCTGACGCACGGCATCGGGATGGTGTTGAGCGGCATGGGCACGGTGGCGATTCTCGCGTTGGCGGTCGCGCGCGGCGCCGACTGGGGGCAGTTGGTATCGACGTTGATCTACGGCCTGTCGCTGACCGCTGTCTACGCGGCCTCGACGTTTTCGCATGCCATTCAGGAGCCGCGGCGGAAGCAGTTCTTCCGCGTGCTGGATCAAGCGGTCATCTATTTCCTGATTGCCGGCACGTATACCCCGTTCATTCTCGGATACGTGCCGCCGGAGCGAAAATGGATCGTACTGGCGGGCGTCTGGATCCTGGCGGTGGTCGGATTCGTTTCGAAAGCCCTGCTGCGGCATCGCATCGAGGCGGTGGCGGTCACGAACTATGTGCTGCTGGGGTGGCTGCCGGCCATGGTGATGATCCACCTGATTCCGCTGGACTGTGCCGTGTGGATGGCCTGTGGCGGCGTGTTGTACACGGTCGGTGCGTTGTTTTTGACGTTTGACCAGCGGGTGCCCTTCTTTCACACGGCCTGGCACGCGTTCGTGCTGATCGCCAGCGTGTGTCATTTCATTGCGGTCGTCCAGTACACGATCGTCTAGCGCCAGGCGGCCGCCTATAATGGTGGTCGGGCACGCGAGCCCGCAGGCAGGGGTTGCTGCCGCGTAGGGGTGTGCGGTCTCTGGATGCTGCGCGGGCAGGCTTGTTACAGGGCGGATGAGAACATGGCACGACTCGTCGTACTCCGGGGTGCTGCGGTGGTGTTGCTGAGCTGTTGGGCGGTAGCGGCGCCGGCCCAGGAGGCCGAGCGGGACCGGGATCGCGAACGGGAGTGGGACGCTCAGCCGGAGATTGACTTCTTTGATCCTGACGCGACCGACCGGGGAGCACCCAGTCCGCGAATTGCGCCACCGCGCCCCGGCCGGCCGGACCGGGACGGGCGGTGGTACCTGGGCGTGGACGTGGAGCACACCGATCGTGGCGCCGTCATCACGCGGGTCGTACGGCAGTCGCCGGCCGACCGCGTGCGGCTCGAACCACGCGACGCGATCGTGACCGTCAGCGGTTACCAGGTGGGCTACGTGGGCAGCCGGCTCTATCCGCTGGACCGCGAGCTGGAACTGCGGGCGGATCGGCGCGGCCAGGTGTTACTGCTGGTCCAGAATCACCGCAACGGACGCCTGGTCAACATCCCCGTCCGGCTCGAACGAGCCGATCGGCCGGTGGAGCCGCCGCGCTACACCAGCCTGATCGGTACGGTTTCGTCGCGCCGCATCGGTCAACTGCCGCGCGGCGCGGTGGTGGCGATCCGGCTGGTGGACATCACCGATCCGCGCGCGGCGCTGGAGCCGGTGGCGCAGCAGGTCTATCGGGAGGGGGGAGCCCTGCCGATGTCGTTTGAGCTGGAGTACGATCCCGAGCGCATCGATCCGAGCCGCCGCTATGCGCTGCAGGCGGCCGTGACGGTCAACGGCATCCCACGAGGTCTTCACGGAGACGACGCCGCGACGGATCGACTTGGCGCTGGAATCAGCGCGCTGAGACGCGCGTCGGCTGGAGCAGGACAGGAACCGCTTCGTCGCTGGTCGCCAGGCCCGTGAAGACCTGCAGATCGTTCATGGTCTTCTCGGTGTCCAACATGCTGCGGGCGACCAGATCGACCTGACTGGCCACGAAATCCGGCTCCTGGCGATTCACCGCGACTTCGGCCAGCGACTTGATCTTGTTCTCCAGCCGGTCGATCTCCAGTTCGACATACTCAAAATTCGCCTGCGCGCGATCGTAATTCCGGAGCCGGTCCTGGCTGGTAGCCAGATTGTCCTGCAGTGTGCGACGCAGCTTCTCGGCGTGCGGCGAGGTGTCCTGGGGGGCGATCTCGGCGAGCCGCTGTTCGATCCGGTCGACATCGCGGGAAATGCGGTCACGTGATGTCTTGTCAAGAAACTGCTGCAGACCGTGAGACGTATAGAGCAGCCGCAGGTAGATCCACAGCAGCTTGTCGAGGCTCTCGACCTGCAGCGATTCCAGCGGCGCGGCCGCCTCGTCGCCGGTGGCCACGGACTGCCGCAGATGGACGGCGATCTGCTGCAGTTCCAGGCAGCGTTCCCGCAGCCGGTTGTACCGATCAATCAGCGGGCGCGGCAGGGACGAGAGGATCTGTTTGAGCGCGACGGTCGCGCTTTGGGCACGCTGCTGACGCTGCGCCTGATGCTCCTGCACGTCGACGAATTGATGGAACTTGGGGTGCGATGCGACCACCGCCAGGTAGCCGACTTCCGCGGCCACCACCAGGGGCAGCAGGACGTCGGGACGGTTGCTGATCACAGCCGCGCCCGCGGCGCCGAAGAGCGCCAGCAGGTTCCAGCGGTTCTGAAAGGCAGCCTTGAGATACTTCCACACCGGGGTGAGTCCTCGCCAGATTGTTCCTTTGTCAACGCGCCGTCTCGAGACGCGTAATCAAGTCGCGAATGAAGAACACGGTCTCCTGGAATTGCGGCTCGCGCTGCATCTCCCGCGACGGGCGGTCCGGCGGCGGCACGGCAATCTCCTGCGCCAGGTGGCCGGGGGCCGTCCCCATCACGTACACCCGATCGCCCAGGTACACGGCCTCCTCGATCGAGTGCGTGACGAAGAACACCGTCGCCTCGACCTCACGCCAGAGCGTGACCAGCAGGTCCTGCATGTTGAGCCGTGTCTCCGGGTCGAGGGCCCCGAACGGTTCGTCCATCAGGATGATCCGCGGGCGGAGGATCAAGGTCCGCGCGATCGCCACGCGCTGCCGCATCCCTCCCGACAGCTCGTGCGGGTACTTCTCCGCATCCTCATCCACGTTGAGCCCGACACGGCGAATCCACTGGCGGCCCAGTTCCTCCCGCACTCGGCGCGGCACGCGGTGGCACTCCAGACCAAACGTGACGTTGTCCAGCACGGTGCGGTGGTCGAAACTGGTGTAGTCCTGAAACACCATGCCCCGATCGGGACCTGGCCCGGCTACCGAATGGCCCAAGACAAGCACCTCACCTTGCGTGGGCGGGTGTTGCGGTTCAAGCCCGGCGATCAGCCGCAGAATCGTGCTCTTGCCGCATCCGCTCGGCCCCAGCACGCAGATGAACTCGCCCTTGCCCGGCAACTCCTCGACGACAAACGAGACATCCCGAATCGCGGTGAACGCGTTGGCCTGGCCCGCATTGTAGGTCTTCGTCACGTGACGAAATTCGACAACGTGCGGCAGCCGAACGTCCGCCGCGTCCCGGACGTGGTCCAGGACGCGACCTACTCCGACCGGTGTGCCAGTCGGATCCGACGCGGGCTGCGGCGACGACGCGGCATTGTTCATGGCGGCGGCTCAGCGGGTGTCGCAGGGGTAGACGCGGGGGCGGTGAGGAGTTGGTCGAACGGCGGCTTCGGCGCGAGAATCCGGCTCTTCAGATCGTCCCAGGCGTGCAACACCATACGCAGGCCGCGGTTCAACCACCCCGCGCCGCCATAGCGGAACGGACACAATTGCACCTGCAGCAGGTACAGCACACGATCGATGGCCAGCGCCACGACAGGGATGATCAGGATGATCAGATAAATGTGTTCGCGCGGCCCGCGCCGCTGGGCCACCAGGATCAGATTGCCCAGCCCCCCCGCGTCCTCGCCGAAGCGAATCAGCTCGGCCAGCATGATGTAGCCAAAGGCCAGCCCGAACAGCAGACGCGCCGAGTCCAGGATGGCAGGAAGGGCCAGCGGCACGAGTACCTTGATGATGGCCTGCCAACTATTGGCGCCCAACGTGTAGGCGGTGTCGAGATACCGGGAACTGATCTCGCTGATGGCAACCGTCACGTCCGCGATCACGAACGCCACACACGCCACGAAGATGAACATGATCTTCTGCCACTCGCCGATCCCGAAAAAGAAAAACGTGAGCGGGAGCAACGCGGCCAGCGGAATGTTGCGGCCGAAGATCACGACGGGCGCCAACAGGGCGCGGATCCAGGAATAGCAGCCGGCGAGGATCCCCAGCGGGACGCCGACCAACATCGCCAGCGCGAATCCGAGCGTGACGCGCCGCAGCGTGACAAACAGGTTGCGCGTCAACGCGCTATCGAACCACAGCGAAGGGAACTCCGAGAACGTCTCCCGCGGACTCGGCAACACGGTCGGGCTCATGATCCGCGCCTCGCCGGCCCCCGCGGTCAGCCACCACCACACGGCAAAGAAGACAACCACCGACAGCGTGGCCCACCCCACGGCCGCGCCCACCGAGATGGGTTGGCGCAGACGGGGCCCGCGCCGCCCAGTGGCAGGCGGTGAGTTCGTCGGCGGTGCCGTCGTGATCGATGCGTTCATACCGTGCTGGACCCGGTCGAGGTACGAGTAACGAACAAGGAGTGACGAGCTCAGAGCGAAAATCCCTCGTACCTCGGCGATCCTTGTTCGTCACTCGTCCCTGAATTCCGTCCTGGGTGCTGCGGCTCGGCAGGAGCCTCGCCCTCCCGGCAGGAGCCTCGCCGTCCCTTCCGGCTCGGCAGGAGCCTCGCCCTCCCTTCCGGCTCGGCAGGAGCCTCGCCCTCCCGGCAGGAGCCTCGCCCTCCCGGCAGGAGCCTCGCCGTCCCGGCAGGAGCCTCGCCCTCCCTTCCGGCTCGGCAGG
>JALOQX010000049.1 GCA_025459265.1 Pirellulaceae bacterium
GGCGTGCCGTTGCGATCGATCGTCGTGGCAGTGCCGGCGATCCCCAGGTCGGCCGCGGATTTGCCGGAGCCGACATCGACCACGGTCATCGTCCCACCGCCTTGAGCCGTATCGACCAGCAGCAGTCCGTCACCGCTGTCGTTGATCCGCGCTTCGACCGCGAGGTCCAGCCCGTTGATCAGGTCGATGACATCTGCCACTGTCTTGGCACCGGAGGTGCGCAGATTCACGCCACTCGACCTGCCAGTGCTGTCGACGATCGTGAACGACCCCAACCGGATCCCCAGGCCCTGACGCAGCGACGCCAGCGACAAGCCTTCGTGGTAGGTCTGCACGTCGAGCGAACCGCTGTTGACCTCAGCGACCGCGTCGTTCACGGCCAACCCGAGTTGGGTGGCCGACAGCGTGGCGTCCGCGTCGGATACGATCAGATTGGAGGACGTTGCGCCGGTAGTATCCTGCAGCAGGATGCCGTTGCGCACGGGATTGACCGAAGCCGCGATCCCGACGCCGGCCTGGTTGATCGCGCGCAGCACGTCTGCGAGAGTCTCCGCGTTGGCCAGATTCACCGTCGCGGCCGCTCCGCTGCGGTCGGTCAGCGCGATCTGTCCGAGCGTACCGAACCCCCGGCCGCCCTGCAGACTGCGCAGGAGCGGGCTGTTCAAGTCGCCCCACAGACGCTGGCCGGAGAGCACCCCACCGGCCGCCGCGGTGACCAGCCCCAGGTCCTCGGCCAGGGTGCCTCCCGCCACACTCGACACGCTGAACGCGCCTCCCGCATCGGCCGTGAGATCGGTCAGCACGAGGCGATTGCCGTCGGCACCGAGTTCCGCGCGCAGCCGCGCCGGATCCGCGGCATTGAGCGCGTCGATTAAGTCGCCAAGGCTGACAATGTCCGCGCGGTTGAGGTTGATCCGCAGCGGGGCACTGCCGTCGCGAAACCGGATCTCCAGGTCGTCCAGCTCGTCCCGGATACTCAACCCGGTGCGATCGTTCAACTGCCCGATGTCCAGGGCGTGGTAAAGCCGCACGAGGTCGCTGCCCAGCGCCTGATTGGCCGCGACGTCGATCCCCGCCAGGCCCAGGTCGGCGGCCGTGGCGCCGCCGTTGACTTCCTGAACTTTCAAGTTCGAGACGCCCTGGCCGGTCAGGTCGATCAGACGGATGGCGTCGCCATCGGCCACCGCGGCCACGTTGATCTGGTCGTTCGCGTTGATCTGCCGCAGCACATCGTCGACGGTCAAGGCGAATCGCAGGTCAATCGTCGCGCTGGCACCGCTCCGATCCGTGATGCGAATCCTGCCTCGTTCCACGCCCGCGCCGCCGTTGAGCAGGTCCAGTTCCATGCCGCGATCGGTGAACCCGCCGAAGCGTAGGGCCAGGGTCCCGCCCCCCAGCGCCTGATCGAGTCGGCTCACGCCGCCGCTGATCAGCTGGTGGCTCAGCGCGGTCCGGACGGGCGTGACCTGGTACGTGCCTGCCGCGGGCGTCCCGGTGACCGTCGCTGCCAGGAGGTTCTCCTGGCTGGATGTCGCCTTGGCCTGCTGGAACAGCGTGGGGGAGGCCAGCTTGCGGGCGGACAGCTGGATCGCAATGGTCAGGGCCGAGAGTTCGTTGATGGCCAGCTGCTGCTGCTGCAGGCCCGCCAGCCGCGTCTTGAGCTGGTCGCGGGGCTGCGCCGACACAGCTATTAACTGATCGATCGTCTCGGCGATCGGAATGCCGGTGATCAGACCCACCGAAGATTGTATGCGTGCCATGCTGCGCGTCGCGTCCGGACCAGGTGGAAGAACAGACCAGCGCTTCTTCTTTTATCGGTCAGGCAAGCGGGGCAAGTTGAACGTCTCTGCACGAACCCGCACCGCCAACACGAACCGCCAGCCTGGGACCCATGCGTTCCAGGCTGGCGGGTGCGGTTGCTTTTCGGGCGACTGCCCGCGGTCTGGTTACCGCAGCAGAGCCAACACACTTTGCGGGTTGCTGTTGGCGATGGCCAACACGGACGTGCCGGACTGCACGAGAATCTGGGCCCGGGTCAAGGCCGACGATTCCTTCGCGAAGTCGGCGTCGCGGATCGAGCTTTCGGCCTGCGTCAGGTTCACGACGGTGTCATTCAAGGACGCGATGTTGGTTTCCAGCGTGGTGCGCTGGAAGGCACCCAGCCGACCCCGCAGTCGCGTGACCTTGCTGATCACTTCATCCACCACCTTGTAGGCGCCACTCGGATCGGTGGCCAGCGCCTTGGTACCGCCGGAGGCGAGTTCATGCAGGCGGCCGTTGATGCCGCCCAGGGCCGCCGTGTTCAGGCTCTGGATGCCCATGCGGGCCTGCTGGTTGCTGACCACATCGGGTCCCAGCTGGAACAGCGCGCCACCGCCGTTGATCACGAACTGGAAGTTCGTGTTGCTGCCGTCTGTGACCGTGATCTGCAGGTCCAGCGTCGCCGTGTTGATGCTGAACGTGTTGCCGTCACCGTCCGCGTTCACGCCGTTGACCGAGGCCTCGATGTCCGTGCCCGTCGCGCGGGCGGCGCTCAGACCGGCCTTGAACGTACCCGAGCTGCCTTCACTGATGATCTCGACGTCGATGATGCCGGCCGAGCCGTACTGCGTCGAGTTGAGAATCAGGCCGGTGGTCCCGAGCTGAGCCGATACACCCGTGGCGTCCGACACCAGATTGACGGCAGCTGCGATCTGATTGGCCGACGCCCCCTGTTCGAAGTTGAACACTTCGCGGCCGGTCGCACCACCGATCGAGAACACCAGGTCATCGTTCAAGACGTTCCCACCCGTGTTGGCGGTGGTGCTTGTCACGTCGGCGTCGATGCCGTTAATGTCGATGCCGGATCCAGCATCCGTGCCGGTCGCCACGAACAGGCTGCCCACGCTGCTGCCGTTGATCGCCGTCGCGATATCGGACGCCAACTGAGCGCCAGTCTGGTTGACCGTCACGGTGATCGTCTTCTGGCTGGCGTTATAGGCAGCCGTGCTTGACGCGCCAGCCACCAGGACGATCGACACGTTGTTGTACTCCGCCCCGGGATTGACCGCCTGGAGCTGGATCGAATCGATCCCGGTGGTCGCCAGTGCCGCGCCGGCGTCACCAGCGACAATAGCGCCCGCCGGCGTGTCGGCCGAAGCCGTGAATTCGGGGACGTTGGTATTGACCGCGTCCACCAGGTCCTGCGCGGTGATGGCCGTATTGGTGATGTCGGCGGTGATCGTCAGCACGCCGGCCGCATAGGAGGCCGTCGTGGCGCCGACCGCATCCACCAGATCAATGTCCACGCCGGATTCGGCCGTGCCGGCCGCCGTGGCCTTGATGTTGATCGTGGCATTGGTCAGCGCGACGTCTGCACTGGCATTGAAACTGAGTGTGGCCGTCGCCTGAGCAGCGGCCGAGAAACCTGTCTCGTTCGTGATCTGGGCCCGCGTGGCCGCTTGCGCGATCACGATGTCGACCGTGACCGAGCCGGTCGCGCCGAGGTTGGCCTGATCAATCTGGGCATCCCGGACCGAGGCAACCTGGCTGATGGTGGACGTGAAGTCGAGGCTGCCATCCAACAGCCGGCGGCCCTGGAAGGTCGTCGTCTGGGCAATGCGATTGATGGCCTCCAGCGACGAGTCGACTTGCAGCTGGTTGGCGGCCAACTGATCGGGGCTCAGCGCTCCCGTGTTGGCGGCCTCGACCACCAGGCCGCGGATGTCATTGAGCAGGCTGCTGACCTGGCCCAACGCGCTGTCGGCCGTCGCGATCACCTGGTTGGCACGTTCGCTGTTCGTAATGGCCTTGTCGATGCTGGTGATGTCGCTGCGCAACGCCTCGCTGGCGATCAAGCCCGCCGGGTCATCCTTCCCGACGTTGATCCGCAAACCGGTGCTGAGCCGCGTCAACGCCTGCTGCAAATCGGCAGAGTTGCGCGCCAACGTGTTCTGTGCAATCAGAGAGCTGACGTTCGTGTTGATCCGGGTCATGCCACTTCACCCCTTACTCGTTTGAAAAGTTCCCCTCGTGTCCAATCGCAGTGTGGGGAGTACACCGAATTGGCATGGCTGCTCGGCTCGAGGGACACTCACCCTCCGACGTCACGCAGCCCTCGCAGTTGTACTATTGCTTCCTGTTTACGTCGGGGCCAATCAGATTTTGCGCGATCTGCAGATTGCCCCGAGACCTAACCGGGTCTACAGCAATGATCGTCGTCGCAACCTGAGCACTTTAGGTAAACCGTCGTCGTCTCCTGGCCGTGGTGACAGTGCGAGCGGTATCTGTAACGGTTGCAGCGATTACAGTGGCAGCGCCGCCTGAACGACCGTGCGTGATCCTGCCACGATCGGCCCGAACGACAGAACCCGAAATACCCACGCTTGCAGGAAACTCGACACAGCCCGCACGCCGCAGAACTGTCCGGCGGGCTGCGGGGCATCGCGCAGTCAGGCAATTCCCGTGGGCGGTCGGCGGGGATACTTCGGCCGTCATGCGTGCTCGGGGACCGCGCCCGTGCGCGGGGTCGGTGTCCGACCGGCGCGCCGCCGCTATTTCGGGCGACCGAGGCTGCGCGTATCGTTCGGCTGCAGGTTGCCCGCCTTGCGATTCTCGCGCTGGATCGCCTCGTACACCTCTTGCCGATGAACGGGGACGTCCTGCGGGGCGTTGATGCCCAGGCGGACCTTGTCGCCTCGGATGTCGACGATGGTCACGACGATCTCGTCGCCAATCATGATGCTTTCGTCACGATGTCTCGACAGCACCAGCATCGCGGGCTCCTTCCTCGATCCCATCTCGACCTGCCAGGAAGCGACCGAGCGTCATCTGCGGCAGGCGGCTTGTTGAGCGAGTCGAGCCAGCGCGCTTGTGGCGTGACCGACTGCTTGAGCAAGTATCGGTAGCCCGCACCGGGCGCATCAATCGGCCCGGGATCGTTGGTATTGTGAGGACCGCAACGGCTGTATCAGGCGCTTTTGCGCCAGGTCACCGGCTCGGTCAGCGGCAGCTGCAGCGGCTGCTCGTCGCTCGTGATCAACTGGCAGCCCAGGCGCCGATCGAGGTTGATGAGAATCGGTGCTCGCAGGTTGATCACACACTGCCCGTCCTGCTTGTTCACGACGCACAGTGCATACATCCGGTCGTGGTCGTGCAGCGCCAGGCAGGCCAGCTGGTGGCGGGCGACGCGGATCCGGTAGCCCGCGGCAAAGCGGCGCGGGCTGACCACGGCCAGGGCGGTCGCCGGCCGCTCGGCACTCTGCAGCCAGCCGACCGCGTCACTCTGCGGGTCGGCCAGCAGCAACCACCGCCGACAGCCTTCGTAGCCAATGACGCCGTGGGGAAAGTGGATCAAGTCGTCCACATCGACGGCCAGGAGGCCGAATCGCGTCGTACTCAGTTGCATTGCTGTCTGCCCTCCTCCCCGTGGAATGATCATCGGACGGGCACCTACACAAAATCGAGCAGCGACAGGCGGAACATGCTGGCCATCGCGCGCAACGACGCCTCGTAGGCCGCCTGCCGCGCCAGGAGTGCCGACGCCGCTTCCGCCATGTCCACGTCCACTTCCCGCGACAGAAGCGCCTTGAGTTCCACCTGTTCATCGTCGTTGCGTTCGGCCAGCGCATCCAGGCTCTGGCCTTTGGCACCCAGCTCCGCGCGGCCGAAGTTGAGCCGATCGAAATCCTCGTCCAGCATGGCCACAATCCGCTCCAGCGCCGTCACGTCAAACTCCGCAATGGCCTGCTGCAGCCGGATCAGCGAGTTGAACACGCCCCGCGTTTCGATCGGGTTGGCATCCGCGCCCTGCAGACTCGCCGGCGTGCCCCCGGCCAGAGTGGCCGCCATGCCGAGCGGGGCGACGATCACTCCCGAACCGTCGTTGGTCGGGTCGGTCGAGCGGTCGAGTTCCGCCCGCAACGTGCCCTCGGCGGCCACGGCCGCAATTACCGTGTTGGCCGTCGTCTGGCCGTCAGCCATGTCGATGATCAAGCGGTTCGCGCCGGCGTCGAAGGTGGCCACGGCCACGTCCCCGACGAGCGTATCGCGGAACTCGACACCCACGCCGTTCCAGCGTGTGCCGCCATGCTGGGCTAAGAACGCCAGGGCCGTGTTGAGTTCCTGGGGCGGCGCAAACGCGACCGCGGCGCTGGCCACGCCGGCTGGCGACGCGCCGGCCATCTCGTCGCCGCGGGGAATCAGCCCAAGGTCCCACGCGGCCTGGCTCACCAGTTCGCGGCGCACCTCCAGCTCGTAGGTGCCCGTCGCGTTGTCGTCCACCAGCTCGATGCCGTTGCCGAACGCCGCGAGCCGTGCCGTCACGGCAGTCGCCGGATCCTGGTTGTCAGGGTGCTGGTTGATCAGGTCCAGGACGTCCCCGACGGAGCGCGCGGCGGACACGTCCACGGCCAGGATCGTGCCGTCGCGGCGCTGGATGGTGAAATCGGTCCCGGCGGCGGCATGCACGCCCTGCAGATAGTTCAGCGTGTCCAACCGGGTGTTCTCGGTCAGCGACCGCAGGCCCAGATCCGTCGCGGTCGAGCCGCCATGCTCGCCGATCGTGAGATCGGTCCCACTAAGTCGCGAGCGGAGGTTGATGCCGTTGCGCGCGGCGTTGATCTCGGCCAGTACGCCGGCTCCCGCGCCGTTAACCAGATTGAGCAGGTCCTCGACCGTTTCCGCCGGCTGGAGATCGACGACATACGTCTGGCCGCCGTTGCGGATCTGCAGCCCGGATTCCTGATCCCATTCGATCCCGGCCCCGCCGCGCGTGACGGCGGTCGCGTCGACCGTCACCGGCCGCGACCCGGCCAGGACGGCCGATGTGGCGTCTTGTGTCGCGACGTGCGCGTCGAACAGGGCGGCGATGTCGCTGTTGGCCTGCAGGGCCGTCACGACCTGCTGGGCGGTCGTGACACCCACTTCGATGTAGACATAGATCGTATGGGCGGCGCCGCCGCTGTTCCCGGTGTTTCCGACGAGCCCGGCATCGAGGGCCAGCACGGGCGCGGCGGGGTGATAGGTTTCGCCGCGCGAGCTGTCGGGCTGCGCGGTGAACGTCCCCGAGGCATTGATGGCGGCGACCAGCGTCGCCAGCTGCGTTTCGTTCGTGTCGTCGACGGCCAGGGTCAACGTGCGCGTGCCGGCGTCGTACGTCACCTGGGCCGCGTCACCCAGGTTCTGGGACGCGTCCAGCTGGATCGCCACGTTGTTCCCTTGTGTGCCGGTCTGGGTGGCGCGGATCAGCAGGTCGTTGCCCAGGCCCGAGAGCCGCACCGCCGCCTGCGCCGCACGCGCGCTGGAGTCGAGTTCCGCGTATTCGTTCCCGGCGCGCAGGCCCGGAACGGCCGTGAACAGATTGTGGTCCACGTACTGCACCGTCACGTCGTTCCCCGCCGACCCGCGCGATCGCGCGGTCAGGACCACATCGTTGTCGCTGCCCGTCGACCGCACGACCGCCGTGGCGCGGGCGCCGAGGATGTCCTTCAGCGGCGTCGTCAGCTGCAGCACCGGGTGGAGATCGGCACCGATGATCGGCCCGGTCCCGCCACCGGCAGGCCGGAGGATACCCAGTTCCGCCGCCGTGGTCCCGCCCTGCTCGTCGCGAATCGTCAGGTTGCCGCCTCCCGCCGCGTCCAGCTCCACCCGCAGTCCCTGCGCGTCGATCGACACGTCGAGCGCGCGACCGGCCGGCGGGTGCGACTCGAGCAGCCGCACAACGTCGGCGAGTGTCTCGGCGCCAGCCAGCGACACGGTGCTGGTGCTGATACCATCCGAGACCAGGAGGCTCCCCAACCGGACTCCTTGGCCCTCGCGCAGGTCGGCCAACCGGGTCTCGGGCGTGAGCACAGGATTCAGGTCGATCCCCTGGACTTCGCGCGATACGGCGCCGAACAGGTCCTGACCGGGCACGTTCGTCTCGAAGAGCTGGTCCACCGTGGCGTACGTGCGCAGCGCGGTGTTGTTGCCCGTGTACTGGACGAAGGCTCCCACCGGTTCAAACGGGCGGGTCGTCGCCGGCGAACCGGCAAACAGATACCGGCCGCGGAAAGCCCGGTTTCCGGTATCGAGCAGCTGGCGGATCGTCGCCTGGATCTCCAGGGCCAGCGCATCGCGTTCCAGGTCACTGGTCGTGCTGTCGGCCGCCCGCAGGGCCAGGCCGCGCGCGTTGGTCAGCAACCCCGCCACGCTCGACAACGCCGTATCTGTGGCGTCCAGGAACGACTGGCCGGTCGCCAGGTTCGTCCGCATCTGGATCTTGGTCTCCAGCATTCGCTGGAGCGAGACGGCCCGGGTGGCCGACGACGCGTCCTCACTCGGCAGCTGGATGCGCTGACCGGTCGCCAGCTGCTGCTCGACCTGCAGCAGCCGCTTCTGTTCCGCCTGCAGCTGCCCCAACAGGCGCCGTGACACGAGCGTGTCACTCGTGCGTCCGGTCGGAATCGGATAAATGGGTGCCATAGTCCATTACTCGCGTGCCCTCTGCCGCGCGGCACGGGCCGGATCAGAGTCCGACGAGCACCTCCAGGAGCTCATTCACGGTGCTGATGACCTTCGCTGCGGCTTGAAACGTCCGCTGCAGCGTCATCATCTGGACCGCTTCTTCGTCGAGACTGACGCCGCTGAGCCCCAGGTGTTCCGCCTCCAGCGTGGCGTGAAACAGCCGATACCCTTCCGTGACGGCCTGCGACAGAGCGGAGGCCTGGGCCGTGCCGCTGATCCATTGTTCGTAACGCTGCGCCAGCGACGTCTGCCCGGACGAGTCGAGCGGCGTGGTAAGCAGTCCCGCGAGGCGTTCGCCGTTGAGCGAGTCCGCTCCGACCCCACCACGACTGAGCGCCAACAACTGCGGGTCGTCGCGCACGACGGACTGCAGGGCGATGTCGACCGCCGTAGTCCCCGCGAAGAACGTGTTGATCCCCAAGGCGGCCAGCACGCCGCTTGTGTCGTCCGCAAAGGCAAACTGCAGCTCGTCCGACGTCGCGCTCAACGCGAGTCGACCCTCCTGGGTAATGTGGGCCGCCAGACCGTCGATCGCGTCGAGCGCGGTCGCCAGGCTGGCAAGCGTCGTGTCGTCGTCGAGACCTGTCAGCTGAACAAATACATCATAGGTCTCACGGACGCCGGTCTGCGCGTTGAGCGTTTCGACACGCAGCGAGCCGTGCACGGGCGTGAAGGGGAGTCCGGCGGCGTCGAGTGCTGCAGCGGGATCACTGACGCGATGTTCGCTCAGCAGCGCACCGTACCCGGTCAGCCCCTGGCCGGACGCGTGCACCTTGTTGAACTCGAAAATCAGCGTGGCGGCATAGGCGTTGAGTTCGTCGAGGTAACCGCCGAGGATCTGGTCGCGGGCGCCCAACAGCCCGGCCAGCTCACCCGAGGAAGCGCGCAGTTGCGCGTCGGTCTGGCCCAACCGGACTTCGTACACCCCCAACCCACGGTCTGCCCGGACCACGGTCTCGACCAGCCGCGTCGTGCCATCAAAAACCAGGTAATCGCCCCCCACAAACACGTTGACCGCCCCGTTGGCCTGCTCTTCCACCTGGATGTTGACGAGCTTCGCCAGTTCGTCGAGTGTCTTGTCGCGTTTGTCGCGCAGGCCCACCGCGTCACTGAAGATCGCGCCCCCCTGCTCCATGTGGACGATCTGCGTGTTGAGCTTGGCAATCTCCGTGACCGCCTGGTTGATCCCCTGCGCGGCATCCGCAACGCGGTCATTGGTGGTTTCACGCAGCTCCTGGACCCGCGCCGCCATGTGGCGGAACTCGGACGCCAGGGATTCCCCCTCCAGGACCGCGAGCCGGCGCATGGCCAGATCTTCCGGCTGCGTCAAGACGTCGTGTAACCCGGCGAAGAAATCCGTCAGCGCCGTGCTCAGATCGCTATCCGACAGCTCGCCCAGCACGGCTTCCAGATCGACGTAGGCCTGCTCTTGCATCTGGCCGTTGGCCAGATCGCTCGCCGCCGCCCGCATCCGCTGCTGGAGGAACCGATCCACCTGCCGCTCGATTCCCTCCAGCTGCACGCCGGTACCGAGCACCAGATTCCCGATCCGCTGCGTGGGCCCGGGGGCCTGCACCAGCCGCTCGCGCACGTACCCTGGCGTGTCGGCATTGGCGATGTTGTTGGCCGCCACCTGAATGCCGGCTTGAGACGCGAATAACGCGCTCTTGGCAGTTTGAAGAGCCGAAAGGAGTGTCATGGATCATTCACTGCGCGATGCCGGCACACCGCGTCGCCACCCGCAGGAACCAGCGCATAGGAGGCACACATCTCACTACCACCAACTGGCCTATTTGGCCTAAGCTTCCTGATCTACCAGCGCGCCGCGCGCGATGTCGTGCAAGTCTGTTCCATATGTCGGCTGCAACCGTCCGCCGGTCGCGATGATTTCCAGCAGTTGTGCAACATGGAGGAGTGCTTTCTGGGCCAGCACCCAGTTGGTCAGGCTGTGGTGCTGCAGGAGGCGCATGCGTGCGGAGGCATGAGCAATATCCTGCGTGCGATCCGGTCCGCCTCGCTGGGCCAGGGTCGCGGCAAGATCGCTCAACGTGGTGCCCGGCACGCCGTGCTCGGACGCCGTGGCCAGGAGCGCCGAGCGCCGCTGGTGGCAGGCCTGCAACCGGTCCTGGAGCTCCTGTTCGGTCGGCGCCAGGGCCAGCATGCCCCGGACGTCGCCGGCGGCCATGCAGCGGCGTTTCTGGGCGAGCACGGCGAGGAGTTCTTCCTGGATCTGGGACAGGTCTTCCAGCAAGCCGACGAGGCTGTCATCCCAAGCGTAGTCAATTGGATCGTCGTTCATGGTGCTCGGTTTCGCTTCCCAAGTCGCAAGCATGTCCGGTCAACGCCTCGGCAACGTGAAGAGCTGATACATCGGCTCAGCCAGGGTCGCGGCGCTGGCGTCGCTGAGCTTCTCGGCCAGCAGCTGGTCCAGCTGTGTCTGGAAGACCTCTTCGGCGCGCCCGCCGTGGAAGTACGCGGGGGGCCCGACGGTCTTGCGCATGGCGCTGAGCATCTGGCTGTAGAGCGTCTGGCCGACGAAGTCCTGGAACGCCTTGTGGAGGGCCGGGTCGGTCGGCTGCGTGTGCGGAAGGGCTGCAGGCGGACGGGGATCGCGGTGGAGGATGGCCTGGGACGCCACGGCACCTGCTGGAGAGATCGTCATGACGGGTCCTTTACCGGTAGATCACCTGGCCGTAGATCGCGCCGCTGCGTTCCAGTTCCCGGATGATCTGGATCATGTCTTTCGATGAGACGCGTAGCGCGTTGAGCGACTGCACAAGCGCCTTGAGCGTCGGGACCGACGAATCCTCGCGGGGGTCGAGCCCCACGAACTGGCTGGCGCCCAGGCCGTCGCCGATCTCGATCGTCATGTTCTGGTGCGTGACTGCCGACGGTGCCAGCTCCAGATCCGCGCTCATCGTGATCACGCCGGTCGTTTCATTCACGACCACGACTGCATCCTGGGGCAGGTCGCGCAGCTCCTGCTGCAAGACGAACGAGACGAACTGCACGGGCGTATCGCGATACTGATCGGGGATCGCTACCTCCACCGTCAGCTGGTCGATCGCGCGGGCGATCGCGTTCTGTGCTCCGCCCGCGACGGAATCGGGGTTCCAGGCGCGATTGATCTGGTACTCGATCTCTTCGGCCACGCGGAACCGCGCGTGGCTGCGATGGATGACCAGGGTGATCTTGTTGTCTTTCACGAAGGGATTGAAGACGTTGCGGGCCACGCGGCAGCCGGCGGAGATCTTGCCGCTGGCCGGCGCGGACTTGTCGTCCAGCCGCAGCGGCCCCTGGGCCATGGCGTAGACGGTCGGCTCGGGCGCGTCTTCGCCCAGGAGGACGGGACCGACCAGCGGCGTGAGCATGAGCACGCCGCCCTGCAGGTTTTTCGCGTTGACCGCGGTCACCGTGCAGTCGATCTCATCGCCCTGCCGCGCCCCTTCGACCGGGATCTCCGCCGTCACCATGACGAGGGCGACGTTCTTGGGGTCGAATTTTTCCGGCTTCTTGCTGTCCCCCAGGACCGGCACTTTCATCAGCTCCATCGTGCGCATGAGCGACCGCGCGGTCGGTCCGAACGCGCCGTCACCGGTGCCGTTGAGTCCGGTCACGAGCCCGATACCTTGCAGCGTATTGCGTTCCTGCCCTTTGACCCGGCAGATGTCGCCGATGTTGAGTTGTTGAAATTGTGACGGCCGCACGTGGCGTGCGACCGCGGGCGGCGACTCCTGCGCCGCCGCGCGGCCGACCACGGCGAGCGCCCAGGCGAGGGTGATCGCACGCACGCACGTGCGCGCCCCGGATCGCGAGTGACCGTTGTGCATGATGACGCATCCCTTCTGCCGGCGCAACCGGCCGCGCGGAGCGGCTAGAACGGCTGGATCAAGTCAAAGATCTTCTGGAACCAGCCCCGCTGATAGCCCGCCGCGACGCTTCCCGTCTCGACCTTGCGGATGTTCAGGTTGATGATGTCGCGGGACAGCACGACGTTGTTGGGCCCAATCGATTCCGGTCGGCAGAGTCCGGACAGCATCACGGTCCAGACCTCTTCGTTGACGCGGGCCGTGGCGCGTCCTTCCAGGACGAGGTTGCCGTTGGGTCGGATGTCGACCACTTCGGCGGCAATATTGAAAGTCAGCGACTCCGACGTCTGCAGCTCGCCCAGGGTGCGGTAGTCCGACCGCAGCTCGCCCCGCACCCGCGGGTCCCCGTCGCTCTGCGGGCTCGGCTTGACCCACCGCAGGCCGTCGAAGATGACCCAGTCATTCAGGCGCGCGTCATACAGCCCGTTCTTGCGGCGGCGCAGTTCGCCGTCGGACTGCACGCGGGCCAGGATATCGACCCGCACGCTGATGATGTCATGTTTCTGGATCTCCCGCGGCGGCGGCGTGGGCACGTAGATCCAACTGGTGTCGCCGAGCGTCATTTCCGGTTCGACGTCCTCGGCGGCAGCGACCGGTGACTTGGCCCACCGGGCGGCTTCCCGGCTGTAGAGACTGGAGTCCTGGGCGTGTGTCAGGGCGGCAGCCGCGGACCAGGCACTGGCCAGCAGCAGAACGCGAATCCGCGAGCTCCATGGGATCATGAGTCGACCTCGGCCTGATGTTTCCTGCGCTTGGTTATCTCGTGCTTGCGTATCTCGTGTTTCGTCATGCGCGCAGCCTGGGACTGCGCACGGTCGTTTAGTCGGGCTGCGCGGCGGTATGGGTCGCATTGGGCAGAACCTCCACGGTGCGGATGTCGGTCACCCGCGCCAGGAACTGCGTCTTCGAGCCGTCGTCGGTGTCGACGGGTATGGTGTCGCCCAGCGCCCCGTCGCTCAACGCCACGGCTCGGCGGTGCGCTTGAATGCCCCCGCACCGCACCCACACCTCCACCGGATCGCGTTTGCGGACCAGCAGCGGCTGCTGCAGGTGTCGGGCTGTCACCGGCTGGTCGGCAGAGAGCGGCTGGCGGACCTCGCGCCCCACGGCGTCCTCCAGTCGTCGCAGCGCCCGATCGGTGTCGGTAACCTGCTCGACGTACCGCAACGCCACGTCCTGAGCCTGCAGGCGTTCTCCGCGTTCGACGGCCCGCACGGCGACAACCACCGGCACCACCTGCCACACGCGGGCTTCGAACCCAATGCGTGTCGAGACGGCACCCTGCGACAGCCACGCCACCAGCTGATGCGTCCCCTCCGTGGCCGCGCGGGGCGGGTCCACGCGGACGTCGTGCGACGCCTGCAGCACGTCGGCTGGCGGAAGCGTCGTGAGGTGCACCTCGACCTTCCACGGACGCGTGTTGCCCGCGAGTTGCTGCAACTGCTGGGCGACCAGTTCCGCCAGCTGCTGTTCGAACAAGTTGCCCGCGCTGCGGCGGGCCGAGCGCCGCGCGGTCGGGGCCGATACGAGCGTCGCGGCGGGGCCGGGGCTGGCCGGCAGCGCCTGCCCGAAGTGCACGGTCACGCGGTTTGCGCCGGCCAGCTGTTGCGCGGTCATGTCGACACCGCGGTGCTCCAACGTCTGCCGCACCTGGCTGGCGGCCAGCACGCGGGGGTGGGAACGCGTGGGCCCCGGCGCGATGATGACGCGCGAGAGGCTGGCCGCGATCGGCGCGTCCAACCCGCTCAGGTCCGCAATGTCGCTCAGCCGGACCACGGCGGCGGTCGTCGTGACCGCGTCCCGCAGTCGGATCTCTCCGCCCGCGACACTCGCGCGGCCGCCCGCACACCACGGACACACCATCACCACCAGCAGCAGACCGAGGGCTCGTAACGCGGCGTGCCCGACCACAACACCTGCCGACTGCCTGCATGGAGTTGCGCGCTTCCGGGAATGCCACATCCTCGGGTGGCCGGGGACGAGCGCAGCGAGCCCCCGGAACGCCGAACGCTGGGGGCTCACTTCGGTCGTCCCCAGCCACCCCGTTCCTGCCGGCAGACGCTGGCTCATGCTCAGCATCCCGCGTGTGGACAGCAAACGTGAAATTCCCGACCGCATGCGATTCCCTTCGCGCTCTAATAGCGGCGCAGATTCGCCACCAGCTGCAGAATCTGGTCCCCGGCCTGCACGGCCTGGGAGTTGAGTTCAAACGAACGCTGCGTCGTAATCAGCTCGATCAGTTCGCGCACCGGGTTGACGTTGGAGGCCTCCAGCATGCCCGACCGGAGGAACCCGGTACCGTCCTGGCCGGGGTTCGCATTCTGCGGCGACCCCGACGCCAGCGTTTCGCGAAACAGGTTCTGACCGAGCTTCTCCAGACCTTCCGGGTTGATGAACGTGGTCAGCTCCAGCTGCCCCGCGTCCTGCGGCACGTTGTTGCCGGCGATCATGTACTGCACGCGTCCTTCCGGCGAGATGGACAGCTGCTGCGCTCCCTGGGGAAACGTGATGTCGCCCCCCTGCACCAGCCGTCCGACGCCGGCCGAGCCCATGACGAGCTGGCCATTGGCATTGATGCTGAAGTTGCCGGCGCGCGTGTAGACCGTCGTTCCGTCCGTGTCTTGGACCTGGAAGAACCCCTGGCCCACGATGGCGACGTCGAGCGGATTGCCCGTTTCGAGAAAAGCGCCCTGTTCGAAGTCGGTCTGCACGCTGGAGACGAGCGTGCCGAGCCCGATGGCGGTGCCGGTCGCGGTCAGTCCGCCCGCCTGATCTTCCGCCCCGGGGAGCACCTCGTTGCGGTAGAACAGGTCCTCGAAATTGGCCCGCCCGCGTTTGAAGCCGGTCGTGTTGACATTCGCCAGGTTGTTGGCGATCACGTCCAGCTTCGTTTCCATCGCGTCCATGCCGGTCGCGGCGGTGTACAACGTCTGCACACTCATCGATGAGCTCCTGGTGGAAATCTCGCTCAGCGTGCTCGCAGGATGCGGTTGAGCAGCGAGCCGGTCATCTGGTCATGGTTCTGAATCATGCGGATGTTGGCTTCGTACATGCGGGAGGTCTCAATCAACTCCATCATCGTGGCGGTCGGCCGGACATCCGAGGCTTCGAGGAAGCCCGTCTCCACGTGCCGGACCTGGGAGGCCACGTCCTGCAGGGGCCCCAGCGGCCGAAAGAGGTTCTCGCCTACGCGGGCCAGATCGCCCAGCGACTGCGGCTGGCGGAGGGCCAGCAGGTCGCCGCCGCCGCTGTGCTCGAGATACCCGTCCCGGTGCAACCGGCTGGGCAGAGTCGGGTCGATCTGAATGCGTGTGCCGGCGGCGGACAATACGGGGAAACCTTGCGGCGTCATGAGGATCCCCTCCGTGTTCACCTGGAAATTGCCGGCCCGCGTCAGTAACTGCTCGCCGTCCTTCTCCACGACGAAGAACCCTTCTCCGTGGATGGCCATGTCCCAGGTTCCACCGGTCCGCTTGAAGGCGCCTTCCGAGAAATTGGTCACCGTGTCGGCCAGCGACACGCCGCTGCCCAGATCATTCACGCCACCCGCGCCGGCTGCGTCCGTCCCGTCGCGTACCGCACGGCTGTACCGCGCCTGCAGGATGGCCAGTTCCTCTTTGAATCCGGGCGTGTCGACGTTCGCCATGTTGTGCGACAGCGTTTCCATCCGCCGCGTTTGCGAGTCGGCGCCGGCCGCTGACACGTAAAGTCCGTAGTCCATGAATTCACTCGCTCGAGCACGATCGCCAAGCAACCAGCCGGGGAGGCGCACGTCTCGCGCCTCGCGCAGCCACGGCGGCAGGTGCTTCGACACACGTGCGCTGAGCATCTCAGAGCAACCCCCGTGCCGAAGGCGTGCGAAGGCGCGGCGCCCAAGCGCTGCTAGCGGCGCGAAACGATGGCCAGTCACCGAGTTGCCGCCGATCAACACCGTCGTGACACGGCGTCGACGGACCCCGATCGGCGCAGGGCAAGGCGCAGAAACTGCCGTTTGCGATCGGCAAGCCCGACCGGTGGCCGCGTGTCGGCCGGTCAGTCTCGGGCGCGGCTGCCGGCAATCAGTTCGGCAGCGCCTTGCGCGAGCAGTTGCCGGGCGGCGTCGAGACCCACCGACTCCCACGCGTCGGGAGGTCCCCCGGCCTGCGCGGCGACGCGTCGCGTGCCGGCGGGATCCAGGACGGCGGCATCCAACTGCAGCGTGTCGGCCACCTGGCGCGCCCAGGCGGCGATTGGCGCGAGGCAGCCGCCGCCGAGTGCGGCCAGCAACGTGCGCTCGGCGGCCACCGCGGCGTGCGTGGCCGCATCATCCAACGCCGCGACACATGCCCGCGCCCAGCCGTCGTTCGCGCGGACTTCCAGACCAAGCGCGCCCTGACCGACCGCCGGCAACATCCAGCTCGTGGGCAAGACCTCGGCGATGCGGTGCGCCAGTCCCAGTCGGATCAAGCCGGCCTCGGCCAGGATGAGTGCCTCGTAGCGCCCCTCATCCAACTGCCGCAAACGTGTGTCCACATTCCCGCGAATATCACACACGGTCAGATCGGGTTGCGCATAGAGCAGTTGGGCGCGACGTCGGACACTCCCGGTCCCGACGCGCGCGCCCGCGTCGAGGTCGGACAGGCGGGCGTGGCGCGGAGTGACCAGGGCATCGCCCGGTCGTTCGCGCGGCGGCACCGCCGCCAAGACCAGCCCTTCGACTCCCTCCGTCGGCAGGTCCTTCAGACTGTGTACCGCGACGTCAATTTGTTCATCCAGCAGCGCCTGTTGGATTTCCTTCGTGAAGACGCCGCGGGTGCCGAGCGCGCCGATCGGACCGCGGCGGACATCTCCCCCGGTCGTGATCAGCACGAGATCGACCGGTGTGCCGTGCGCGCGCAGCTGGTCGGCAATCCACTCGGCTTGCCAGCGTGCCAAGGCGCTGCCGCGCGTTCCCAATCTCACAGGCCGCGTGGGCGTCACGGGTCAAGCCTCCAAGGATTCAGCGATCAGCCTGGCGCACGCGTCTGGCGCCTGGCCTGAGATCGGTCGGATCACGACGGCGGAGCCTGTTCGCTCGGCGCAGGTGTTGGGGCGGCGTCGCGCGGTGCTCCATCCCCGTTGCGCGAGGCGTCGGGGAGTGACTTGCGGTAATCCAGCAGCGGGGGCGGGTCGGGACCGGCGGTCCGCCCCACCTCGCTCTGAAGGCGTTGCGCAATGGCCGCCGACAGATTCGGCCCGGTGTTGCTCCCCTGCTGGTGCGGCGGCACCACCACGCCACAACTGACAATGAACTGAATGGCCTGATCCAGCGTGATGTCCAGGTCGATCGTCTCACTCTTCCGCACGTTGATCGTGAAGCCCGTGGCGGGCATGGGGGATGTCGGCATGAGCACAGTCAGCACCGGTTCGTTCGCCGCGGACCGAATGTCCAGCAGACTCTCGCTGGTCACAAACCCAACGGACCAGATGCCGACACGCGGGTATTCCACAGCCACCACGCGGTTAAACTCGATCGCCCGCTCCGTGAAGAAGATATCGGTGACCTGTTTGACCGACGAGTAGACATTTCGCACGACCGGCAGGCGGTTGATCAGCATTTCGGCGCTGGTGAGGAAGATCCGGCCGACCCCCGCCGCCAGAAACTTGCCCAGCAGGTAGAGTACGCCGACAAACAGCACCAGGAACACCGGAATGGTTCGCCAGCGGGGAAGGTACTGCAACCGCACATACTGCTCGTACACGTCGCGGGCAGGGGCTGTTGCCAACGTGAGCGCACCGGGATACGCGTCCACCACCTCGTAGACGTGTTCCGGAATCCACTTCTTGTCGCCCACCGGCACGTAGGTGACGCCACCATACTGAAAGGACTTGACGCGCCACCCGCGGATCGCCGCCTGATTGGGCAGCCGATCGAGGCGCCCCACGGTTTCCGAGACCTGCTCAGACGACACGCGGTCGTCGTTCCTGTCCATGACCACGACCAGATACGGGTCCACATCGCTGGGAACGCCATCGAGCACGTTCGAACGCATGGCGAAGAACACGGCGATGCGTCCCATGCCCGACTCGATGGGCTTGAGCACGTATCCGTCGATGGTGGCCCACGCCCAGATGAACAAGACGATGGTCAACAGCGGCGGCATGACCACGCCCAACCCGCGCAGCACCGCACGGCGGAACGGGCCGGGTGACGCCAGGGGTTTACTCGCACCGTTTTCTTTGTCCGTCTTCGGCATCCACTTCTCACTGCGGGACGACCGCTCTGCTGTCCATCATGGTCCGCTGCCGGGCCAGTCAATGCCCACGCCGCGCGCCACAACCGCAACAAACACGTCGCCAGCGCCGGCCTGGCGCAACATGCGGGCAGCCTCGTTGGCCGTCGCGCCGGTGGTCATGACGTCGTCGACCAGCAACACGTTTGCGTCAGTTATAGCGTAGCCCGCCGAAACGGAAAACGCGCCGCGCACGTTCCGCAACCGTTCGTGCGGGCGTAACGTACCTTGTTTTCTGACTTTGCGGCGACAACGCAGAACCCGCAGCGCGAGCGGCCGCTGCAAAACCCCTCCAATGACTTGAGCCAGCAATTGGGCCGGGTACGTACCGCGGCTGAGCCGTCGCCGCCAGTGCATGGGGACCGGGACGATCAGGTCCACGCGTTCCTCCGCCAAGTGCGCCGCGACCGTTTCGGCCAATAACAACCCCATGCTGTACGTCAACGGCTCACAGATCGGGTGTTTCATCGCGACCACGGCCTGCTGCAGTTCGTCCCGATACACACCCACTGCCACGGCGCGCGAGAAGTGGTAGCGCCGCCGTCGGCAACGCGGACAGCGCGCGTCGTCCGGCCACAACCGCGGCAGCGGACTGGCACAGTACCGACAGGCGCGTCGGCCGACGCGCACCAGGCCCGCCAGACACTCGCCACACAAGCACGGGCGCCCCACCGGCTGGGCCGACAGCGCAGTACCACAGTACGCACAGGCTGGTGGAAGCAACAGCTGGCCCAACGCGCGGCCGGACATGGTGACGGTTCTGCGCAACGGCACCCATGCCACAGCGACTTGGGCCGTAAACCACTCTCTCACCTGCATGATCCGCACAGCGCGATGCCCCCTCTCCGGGATAATCACCAGTGGGTCCCGTGATCCCTCACACCAACTGTGAAAATAGAGGAACTCGTGGGAGCTGACCGGCTGCGCAAGGGCGCGATTCCTGCCGTCCGCACCTGCGGAGCGGATGTGCACACGCAAGTCGTGGTTGCGTGGCGAGCGAGCAGTGGATAGGATAGCGCGTGTAGAGTCCTTCCATGAGCGACGCCGTGTTCGCCGCCGGCGAGCCGGAGCGGCACCCCACCCGCGCTCGACAATCTGACACCGCAGGCAGCCGCAAGTGCCCGGCATGACCACCCTACCTGCATTGACCTGTGACGGCCCGCACCCGCGCATTCCCGGCGATGGCGCGGCGGAACTGCCACCGCGCACCGAACGACACGATCCGCGGGCAATCGTCCGCGGCAGGCGGAGACGAGCGGCTCTGGTGAGCGGAATGGTCGTCGGAATGCTCGCCCTCGTGGCCGTTGCGGCCTTGTGGCGGGCGGACGCCACGCAATCCAGTCACGACTACGTCTACTATGCCGTGCGGCCCGTGGACCTGCCGATCACGGTCACGGAGCGGGGCACGCTGGAGAGCCAGAACAACGTCCAGATCATCTGCGAGGTGGACGATGTCCCGGGCGACGGCGTCCATGGCACGTCGATCCTCTGGATCGTCGAAAACGGCGTATCGGTGCAGAAAGGGGACCTGCTGGTCGACCTCGATGCCGCGCCGCATCAGGAACGCCTCGACCGGCAGATTCTGGACACGGAACAGGCGCGGGCCAGGGCGATCCAGGCGCGGGTCAATTTCGAGAACCGCGTGACGCGCAACGAGACGGCGCTGGCCAAGGCGCAGCTGGCAGTCGATATGGCACTGCTGGCGCTGCATCAGTACGAAGACGAACACGGCGGCACTTACCAGATCCAGTTGCAGAACGTCGAGCTGGCGATGCAGGAGCGGCAGGCGCAGGCCGACATCGAGGCCCGCAATCTCCGCGGCATGCAGCATCTCAACGGTCTGGGCTATCGCAGCAAGTCGGACCTGGACGAGGCGAAACTGAAGGCTCTCCGCTCGAAAAACGAACTCGACCGGCAGACGTCCCGTCGGCGCGAACTGACCGTGTACAACTATCGCAAACAGAAACTGACGCTGGAAGGCGCATACCAGTCGGCCCAGCGCACGCTGCAGCAGGTGCGGGTGGAAAACCAGTCGCTTCTGGCGCAAGCCGAAGCCTGGAAAGTCTCTGCCGAATATTCGCTCGAACGCGAAGAGGAGCGCCTCGCCCAGTTCCGCGCTCAGCTGGAGAAGTGCAAGATCTATGCCCCCCAGAACGGCATGGTGGCCTACCACGTCGAGTCCAACGGCTGGGGGCAATCGTCCTCCATCGCCGCCGGCACGGCCGTCCGCGATCGCCAGCCGCTGATGAGCATCCCGGACTTGACGCGGATGCAGGTCAAGACCGCCGTTCATGAATCGGTGGTCGATCGGATCAAACCGGATGTCCTTGCCACGATTCGCCTCGACGCCTTCCCCGACCGCGTCTATCGCGGCCACGTCAAGTCGGTCGCCGTGCTGCCTGATCCCGGCGGATGGTTGAGCTCGAACGCGAAAGTCTATGAGACCATCGTCACGATCGACGAAGAACTGCAGCACCTCAAACCGGGCATGACGGCCGTCGTGGAACTGCAGCTCGACCACCTGTCCGACGTCCTGTCCGTGCCGGTGCAGGCAATTGTGCAGCAACGTGACAGCACGTGGTGTTACGTGGCCGAACGGGGCCGTGTCCAGCGTCGGGACGTCAAGCTGGGGAAGACCAACGACAAGTTCGTCCAGATCTGCGACGGACTCCAGGCGGGCGACCAGGTGATCCTCAACCCGTCTGCCGTGCTGGCTGAGGCACCCGACCAGCAGCCCCCGCTCACGGCCGACGTGTCCGTTGACAAAGCACCGGACGCGGCCTAAACACAAGGCTGTGCGGTGCGATACACCTCTTTTGCGGCGGAGTGCGTACGATGCCCGTCTGGTTCACCTGCCCCCATTGTGGCCGTGCCACGCACGTGGCCGACGAGTTTCTCGGGAAGTCGGGTCCGTGCGCCGGGTGTGGGCGGACCGTGACCATTCCGGCCGGACCGGTTCCCGCGAGCGCCCCGCCCGATCTGGCCCGTTTCGGCGATCGCGGGAACGACACGGGTGCTTCGTACGCACCCCCGGAGAGCAGCACGTGGATGGTTATCGCGATCGTGCTGGCCCTCTCGTGCCTCTTGGGTGTTGGCGTCCTGGTGGCCCTGCTCATGCCGGCGGTAGGCGCATCCCGCGAAGCGGCGCGTCGCATGCATTGTATGAACAACCTCAAGCAGATTGCGCTGGCGATGCACAACTACCATGACGTGCATGGCGGTTTTCCCGCCGCGTTCATTGCCGACGAGGAAGGTCGCCCGCTGCACAGCTGGCGCGTGGCGCTGCTGCCGTACCTCGAGCAGCAGCGGCTGTACGACCAGTACAACTTCAACGAACCGTGGGACAGCCCGAACAATTTGCGTGTGGCGCAGCAGATGCCCCCGGTCTTCAGCTGCCCGTCCGCGCCGGCGGCGCCAGGCAGCGAGCTGACCCATTACGTGGTCGTGGTGGGCGACCCCGCCAACCCGCAGCGGCAGTCCTTGTTCATGCCCAATCACTGGACGAAAATCTCTCAAGTGTTGGACGGAACGAGCAACACACTGCTGGTGGTGGAAACGGCCGACCCGGTGCGCTGGACGCAGCCCGACAGCGACCCGACGTTCGACCAGGTCGGCACGCGCGTCGAGGCCGGTCCGAGCGTGCCGGGGAGTTTCCATCCCGGAGGTGCAAACGTCGCCATGGCAGATGGGTCGGTGCAGTTTCTTCCGGACGACATGGATCCGACCCGACTCCAGCTGCTGATCCAGCCGGCCGACGGCCAGCCGATCTACGACTGGCGCGATTAAGGTGCCAGCCCGGGACGCCACCGATCGGCACGGCGCGATGCGCACCGCCTTTTACCGGGGCCCTATAGTAGTCATCACGCTCCGCGTGATGATTCCCTGTAGTCATCACGCTCCGCGTGATGATCTCCGCTCGCGGAGCGAGAGGACTCCATTCAGCCGGTTCTGCCCTCAACCGGCCGACACGCAGGCCCCGGTTCCAGCGCGTCAGTCGACGCCCACGGCACAACCGCTGATCCGATCGTCGGCCACGCCGAGATAGACGCCCGCGGTTCGATCGACACGAATCGAGTGGGCGTCTCCCTGCGGTTCATCGGGCGCGACAATCGTATGTCCCAGCAGGCGCAACCGCTCGACGAGCGGTCGGCAGCTCTCAGCATCCGCGTCCTCGAAGCACGCCTCATCCGGCAGCCAAGCGTGGTGCCAGCGGGGCGCCGCCACCGCGGACGCCAGGTCCAGGTCGAATTCCAATACGTTGAGCACGACTCCCAGCACGGTATTGATGATCGTGCGGCCCCCGGGGCTGCCCGTGATCAGGAACGGCTGACCGTCCTCAAGCACGAGCACCGGGCACTGGGAACTGAGCATGCGTTTCCCGGGTTCGATCACGTTGGGTCGGGTGCCAATCGCGCCGTGCACATTGCTGACTCCCGGATGCCAGTTGAAATCGCCCATTTGATTGTTGAGCAGGAACCCCGCACCGCGCACCATCACGCGTGAACCGTAGCTTTGTTCGAGCGTGTACGTGTTGGCGACCGCCATCCCTTCCGCATCGATGATGGAGAAGTGCGTGGTGCTGTCCCCTTCTGCGACGATCGGCAAGTCGGTGGCCAGATCGGTGCTGCGCGACGCCCGGGTGGGGTCGATCGAGCGACCGAGGCTTGCCGCGTACGACTTGCAGGTCAGAAACGAAGGCGGAGCAATGAAGTCTGTATCACCCAGGTAGCGGGCGCGGTCGAGGAAGGCCCGGCGCATCGTTTCGAGCATCAGGTGGCAGCTTTCCGGTGAATCGCGGCCGCGCGTGCGCAGCGCAAACGGCTCGAGGACGTTGAGCATCTGGATGAGGGCCACGCCTCCCGAACTCGGGAGTGGCGGTGCGTAGACGTCCCACTGGCGATACGTGGCATGAACCGGTTCGCGCACGTGCGCCGCGTACTGCGTGAGATCGGCCGCCGTCAACACGCCGCCCGCCTGCATCTCGGCGACGATCGCCGCGGCCACCGGCCCCTCGTAAAACGCCGCGGCGCCGCCGTCCGCAAGCCGAGCCAGCGTTCGAGCCAAATCGGGTTGGACCAGTCGATCGCCCGCCACCCACGTGTGTCCCGGTGGCGCGCCGTAGACCCGGCGCAGTTCGTCAAAGGCCATCGAGGCTGGATCTTGCAGGACGCGATTGAGCGAATGGGCCAGCGCGGCGTCGATCACGAAGCCGTCGCGCGCCAAGTTCCGGGCGGGTGTGACGACATCGGCCCACGCCAGCCGTCCAAACCGCGCATGCGCGAGCGTCAGTCCGCGGATAGTACCCGGGACACCGACGGTCTTGACGCCCAGCCGGGACTCGCCTGGCCCGAACATATCACGCGTCGCCGCGGCGGGCGCCGTCTCGCGATACTCGACACACACCGGCTGTGCACCCGGCTGCGGGAGGATCAGCATGAACCCGCCGCCCGCCAGGTTCCCGGCCGGCGGGTAGGTGACGGCCAGCGCCAGCGCGGTCGCCACGGCGCTGTCCACCGCGTTCCCCCCGCGCCGCAGAATCGCCGCCCCGACTTCACTCGCCGCCGCGGAGACGCTGACCACCATGCCGCGCCGCGCAGTGGCCGTGGCCGGTTCGGCCGCCGCGATCGCCGTGCGCTGCGCCAGCCCTGAGCCGCAGAGCGTCAGCAGCCATGCGGCAAGTGCGCGCCAGGGCACGCCACGCGAGGGCCGATGACGGTGATGGTTGTCGAGCGTCATACAGCAAACCACGACGTGACGTGTCCTCCCAGCTCATCTCCGGTCATGATCGGTCATCCGCCCGGGCGGCACAACCGCAGTCACCCCCTGCCGCAGCATCCAATTGCCCGGGGCCGTCTACGTCGCGACATGACAAAACGGTCCCCCCTATTTCCGGCCCCACGCGAAAAGCATAGGTTACTCGCAGGAGGAACAAGGACATGAGCGCCACGGGCAAGCTGGTCGGCAAGCGAGCGTTGGTAACAGGTTCCGGCACGGGGATCGGCCGCGAGATTGCGCTCGAGTTTGCGCGGCAGGGGGCTGACGTCGTGCTCCACTACGCACACAGCGCGACGGGCGCACACGAAACGGTGGCTGCGATTCGCGCGCTCGGCCGCCGTGCCGAAGTGTTTCCAGCCGATTTCGATGATCTCGACGCGGTGCTGCAGCTGGGCGCCCGCGCGATCGAGTATCTCGGCGGCATCGATTGCCTGGTCAACAACTCCGGCATCACCCTTAATCGCCCGTTCTTCCGTGTGACGCCCGCCCAGTTTGACTTGCTCTACCACGTCAACGTGCGTGCACAATACTTCCTCACGCAGTGTGTGGCACAGGACATGCTTCAGCACGGTGGCGGAGCGGTCTGCAACCTGACGTCGATCCACGGACTGCAGGGCGCTCCCGAACACTCCGTGTATGCCGGCACGAAGGGTGCCATCATTGCGCAGACGCGGACGCTGGCCGTCGAACTGGCCCATCAAGGTATTCGCGTCAACGCCATCGCGCCGGGGTGGGTGACGGTCGAGAACTATTATCGCGCGATTCCGGGCTTCAACGAGGCCGATGCGCGCGAGTCGGCGCGCAACGCGGTGCCTGTCGCGCGGGCAGGGACACCGTTGGACGTCGCACGCCTGGCCGTGTTTCTCTGCTCGGACGACGCGGAGTTCATTATCGGCCAGACCATTGTTGCCGACGGCGGCACAACGGCCCTGATGTCGCTGATTTCCGATTTCCGCCATGAATCCGCCAACCGCTTCGGGACGGGGTACGTGCCCGGGGTCTGACGCGGCCTCGGCGGCCAGATTCGGAGGGACCGCATGCAGACGCTGTGGGGAGTACTGGTAGTCGCTGCCGGGGGCTTGGTCATGGGCAGCGGGGCCTGGCCGTTCAAGCTCATGCGGAAGTTCCAGTTTGAACACTGGTGGTTTGTCGGGATGCTGATCGGGCTGGTTGTCATGCCCTGGTCGATCACACTCATCGGCTGCCCGCACGTCTGGCAGTCGCTCCAGCAGATCCCGCTGCGGGCCATTGTGTTGGGGAATCTGTTCTCTGTCGGCTGGGGCGTGGCCAACGTGCTGTGCGGGCTCTGCTACGTGCGCATTGGCGTCGCCTTGACCGGCGCCATCCTCGCCGGGTTGGGCGTATCGGTCGGCGCCATCACCCCGATGGTGTTCAAGGGCTCGGGGCTCTTCCAGGACGCGCCGGACCTGAACTCGCCGGCGGGCT
>JALOQX010000002.1 GCA_025459265.1 Pirellulaceae bacterium
CCAGCTCGACCGCCACAACAAGTCGCCGGGCATCCAGAACGGCGGGACCATGTTCAGCTACTCGCCGTTCGAGTGCTATCGCTGCTGCCAGCACAACGTCTCGCACGGCTGGCCCTATTACGCTCAGGAGCTGTGGCTGGCGACGCCCGACAACGGGCTCTGTGCTTCCCTCTATGCCGCGTGTGAAGTTGCCGCGAAAGTCGGCGCGGGCGCGAACGTCCGGATCACGGAAGCGACCGACTACCCGTTTGGCGAAACGGTCACGTTCCGCCTCGCGCTGCCGAAGGCGGCCGCCTTCCCGCTCTACTTCCGCGTACCGCGCTGGTGCGAAGGTGCCACGGTCATGATCAACAACGTGGCCTCGCCCACACAAGGGCCTCCTTTGTCGCTGCTGCGGATCGCGCGCGCGTGGAACGACGGCGATACGGTGACACTCACGCTGCCGATGAGCGTTCGCGTGCGCACCTGGCAGCAGAACCAGAATGCCGTGTCGGTGGATCACGGACCATTGAGCTACTCGCTGGCGATCCAGGAACGTTGGGAGCCCTACGGGAATCGGAATCCCAAGTGGCCGGAGTGGGAAGTCTTCGCCGATTCGCCGTGGAACTACGGGCTGGTGCTCGATGCCGAGGCCCCGGAGAAGTCCTTCGAGGTCGTGCGCCAGCCTGGTCCCGTGCCGCCGCAACCGTTCACGCCGGCCACGGCTCCCGTGCAGCTCAAAGCCAAGGCGCGCAGGATTCCCAACTGGCAGATGGACCGCTTGAGCCTGGTAGACAAGCTCCAGCCGAGTCCCGCGCAGACGACCGAAGCCGTGGAAGAGATCACCCTGATCCCGATGGGTGCGGCGCGCCTGCGCATCGCCACGTTCCCCACGGTGACGACCAGCCCCGCCGGACACGCGTGGACCGCCCCGCCGCAACCCCAGCCCTCGGCCTATCGGGCCAGCGCGTCACACTGTTACGGCAACGACACGGTGGAAGCGGTGGGCGACGGCGTGGAACCGACCAGTTCGAGTGATCACACCATCCCGCGCATGACCTGGTGGCCCCACAAGGGGACGCGGGAGTGGGTGCAATACGAGTTTTCGCAGCCGAAGACGATCTCCAGCGTGGCGGTGTACTGGTTCGACGACCTGCCGGGCGGCGGCTGCGCCGTGCCGCGCACCTGGCGCGTGTTGTACCGGGCCGGCGACCAGTGGTGTGAAGTCTCCCATCCCAAGGCCAGTCCGATCGGCAAGGACAAGTTCAACCAGATGGCCTTCGACGCGATCGAGACCACCGCGCTGCGCCTGGAAGTCGAGCTGCAACCGGACCGCTCCGGCGGGATCCTGGAGTGGACCGTGAGCGAATAGCAGAGCAACCAATGGCTGCCATTCGCCTTGGAGTGCGGCGACGTGTCGCCGCTTTCTTCGCCTGGAGGAGGTGCGAGGCTCTAGCGGCGGCCTGCCGCGAAGCCGCGACCGCCGTAGGCAGAGTGTCTGCCCCTGTCCCTCTCCGACGCTCGCCCCACGGTATCACCCGCAAAACCTGGGCGCCTGCCGTGCGCTCGATCAACAACATCAGGCCTGGAAGGCCGACCGTTCATAGGGCGACAGCCCTTGGTAGGCTGGCCCTCAGAAACGGCAGCCCAGGAAGGGCGACAGTTGTCTTCCCGCAGGAATGTGCCTGCAACGACATGAGATCAGCTACGACGAACGTCATCTCTGGGAATGAATGGGCATCGTGCTCTGGCGACCCTGACTGTCGCCCTGCCAGGGCTCCCGCTTGAAAAACGGAACCGACACCAGGGGCGGCGTGCGTCGCTCCGCGACGCCCTGGCCCCTGGCTATTGACGGACGCCTCTGCAAGGCGTGCCCGCGCGCCCGACGCATTCGCTGCGCACCTCGCAGGTCGAACCAACGTCAATCACGGACGCACCGCCGCCCGGCGCTGTCTGCCTGATCCGCCTCATCGACTGCCGCACATGGGCGCACATGGGGACAGGTACATTTGTCGCGGCGGTTGAGGGGAGATGCGCAGGACCGCGGATGACGGAAGGCATGCCGCAGTGGGGCGCGTGATGGCCTGGGCCTCGCGTGCTGGCGACGGACACCGGCGCCGTGTTCGCCGGTCTGGGCACGATCCGGCAGATAGTTTTTCACGACGGTCAGGACGCGTGATCCACTCAAAACGGAGGCAGACGTCGTTTGCCCCACCATGTGCTGCACCGAGGCGGGCGCAGGCGTTGGCAGCCCGGTCGACGGGCTGGCGTTGCGGCCCGATGAACGTTAATCGGAAACAGCCTCACGCGCAGCGATAAGCGTGACAACGCAACAACCAACGACTACACTGTGACTTACGAGGATCAGCGTCCGGCGTGTTAGGCTGCAACTCAGCCGTCTACAGGTAATACGCTGGTCATCCCAAAACCACGTTCGGAAATTCTGTGGAGTGCATCGACGGTGGGGAATTCCGATGCCGAAGGTGTTCGAGAAGGACGGTTTTACATTTTTCTTTTACAGCAACGAGCACCATCCCATTCACGTTCATGTGCGGCGAGGAGATGGCGAAGCCGTCTTCAACGTGGAGGAGTCGGTCGAACTGCGGGAATCCCAGAATATGAAGGTGAGCGAGCTATCAAGAGCGCAGAAGCTTGCGGAGGAGAACCGTGAACTGATCTTGGAGAAATGGCATGAACACCTTGGTTGACAAAGTCAAATCCGCCATCTATCAGGATGGTAAGATCCTGGTGACGATGGAAAGCCAAGTGGAGATACGCTTTCCCGTCGCCGGCAACCCCCGCCTTTCCCAAGGTACACCTCAGCAACTGAACAACATTGAGGTTTCACCTTTTGGTCTTCATTGGCCCGATCTTGATGAGGACTTATCGTTCCGGGGGCTACTTGAGGGGGACTATGGGCAGAGTCGGACTTGCCGGTCGGAGAGGAGCTCCGGCCGACACTCGCGCGGTACGTGATACATTTGTCGCGGCGGTTGAGGGGATAGGCGCAACACCGCGGAGGACTGAAGGCATGCCGCAGCGGGGCGCCTGATGGTCTGGCCCGGTCGTGCGATCCGACAGGACGGAAGCACTCGGCATCCTGGGGGCGGCGAAAACGCGACATGTGGTGTTTTCGCCACGTGAGCAGCCGATGGCTTTGACTTCGGGGCCGGGATGACGTACATCCTTCTGGGCGCGCTCGTCTTACAGGGATTGTCTCACCCCCATGCTCAACGTCCTGGTCGTCTGTACCGCCGTGTTGGTGGGCCTGCTGGTGGGCTGGTGGCTGCGCGGCGCGGCGCCGGGTACGCCGCAGCTCCGCCAGCGGTCGGACGATGCCGTGCGCGCGCGGGAGATTCTGGAACGGCTCCGCGAGTTGACGCGGAATGTCGCCGCGGACGTCGATCAGCACAAGGCCCTGATGGGACGCATCACCGACGAGCTGCACGCGACCGAAGAGCGGGAGCCGGCGACGGTGCTCAAGGCCGTGGACCGGCTGATTCGCTCGAACGAGCAGATGCAGGCACAGCTGAGTTCGGCGGAGGCGAGGCTGGCCACGCAGGCCCGGCAGCTGGTCAGTCATGCCGTGGAGGCGCGCACGGACTCGCTCACCGCGCTGGCCAACCGACGCGCGTTCGACCAGGCAATGAACCAGGCGTGCGCGGACATGGCGCAGCAGGGCGCACCGGCGACGATCATGATGATCGACATCGATCGATTCAAGCAGTTGAACGACACCTATGGGCACCAGGCGGGAGACGCGGTGCTGCGCAGCGTCGCGCAGGTGCTGCGGCAGCGCATCCCGGAGGAGCACCTGGTGGCCCGGTACGGCGGCGAGGAATTTGCCGTCATATTCGCGCGGACGACGGTCGAGCAGATCGAGCGGCTTGCGGAGCACGCGCGGCGGGCCGTGGGGGAAGGCACGATCGAGTTCGCGGGGCTGACGCTGCGGGTGACGGTCAGCAGCGGCATGGCGCAGCTGCTGCCGGGCGAATCGGCCGCCTCGGTGATTGGCCGCTCGGATGACGCCCTGTACGTGTCGAAGGCGCAAGGACGCAATTGCGGGCACGTGCACACCGGGCGCCGCGTGGTGGCGGTGGGGCAGACGGCGCCGGCCGAGAAGGGGACGCCGGCGGCCAGAACCCGCCCGGCGCCGATGGAGGTCGGCATCTCCTCGCCGCAAGTCTTCTCGTCCGATGTCCGGCGGCGCCTGGCAGAATGGAAGACGGGAGGCACGCCGCTGTGCCTGCTGTTTGTGCAGATTGACGACCTCGAGCAGATCCGCGCGCAACATGGCGACGATAACGGCGATGCCGCCGTCCGCGCGCTGACTTTGACGCTCAAGGCCGCCATGCGTGAGATGGACCATGCGGCCCGGTTCGACGGGGACACGCTGTCCCTGCTGTTGCCCGGCTGCACGATGCGCGGCGCGGCGGCGGTGGCGGAGAATCTGCGTACGGGGGCGGCACGCTGCGAGCTCTCGTCGCGTTACACCTGTCGGCAGTTCACGGTGAGCATCGGGATCGGCGAAGCGCTGGAAGACGAGCAGGAAGATGACCTGATCGAACGGGTGCGATCGTCGCTGCATGTCGCCCGACTGCATGGACGCGACTGTACGTACCTGCATGACGGCATCGAGCTGCACCTGATTGGCGTGGGGCGGCTGAGCATGGCCACCTGAACGCCGGATGGCAGGGCCTGACGCTCGGTCGGCGTGTCACCCGTCGTCCAAGGCTGCGGGAAAGTCCTCGCGGCGGGTCGCGCTGAGATAATCACTCAACAACAGCTGCGCCGCGACCTTGTCCCGTCGCGCTTGGCGCTGCTTCCGGGTCAGCTGTCCGACGCCCAAAAGAGACTCCGCGTCGCGCGTCGTAAAACGCTCGTCCCACAGCCGCACGGGCCGGCCGGTGACCTCGGCGAGCCAGTCCGCGAACTGTCGAACCTCGCGGGACTTTGCACTCTCCTGGCCGCTCAAGTGCAACGGCAGGCCCACGACGAATCCGACGACGTCCTGTTCGGCCACCAGCTGGTGAAAAAACACGGCGTCCTGCCGGGCGCTGCGCCGCGTGTAAATCGCGTGGGGACTGGCGAGCGTCTGGTGCGCGTCACACAGCGCGACGCCGATCCGCACGGTCCCGAAGTCAATGCCGGCCAGCCGACCCGTCGCGGGAAAGTCACTCATCGCCGCGGCCCCTCGGCCTCCGGCTGCGCCGCCAGCGGCTGCCGGGCTTCCTCGGAAATGAAGTACCCGCGTTGCAGGAATCGCAGCGTGTACTCGCGCACGCGCGGGTGATCCATGATGAAGGTGTGCAGCTCGGGCACGATGACAAAATCGGCCGCGCCGGCCAGGCGTGTCTCGTCCACCGACACGATCAGATCGTCGTCACCCTCCAGCCAGGGATTGCCTCCCTGCTGCGATCCCGCGCTGCCGGCAATGATGCCGAACGGACAGGCCGGCACCGCGAGCTGAGCTTGCACGCGGTCCCAGTCTTCCGTGAATTGCTGTCCTCCTTGGCCGAAAAGCAGGCGAAACGTCGGGTCGTGCTCAAACCGCTCGGCCAGTGCCGCCCCGTTGTTGGGAGGTGCCAGCATCACGATGCGGCGAATGCGCGGGTCCTGGCCCAGTCCTCGCGCAGCCACCAGCTGGTCGTGCAGCAGATGCCGGACGACCAGGTTGCCCATGCTGTGCGCGACGAAGTTGATTTCTTCCACCCGCTCCAGCCGGCGGACCGCGCGCGCCAGACTCGCCGCATGGTCAGCCAGCGACGCGCGCGTGCTGGCGTAGGAGATACTCAGCACCTCGTAATCAGACCGCTCCGCCAGATACTGCGCGATGCCGGCCATCGACGCGCGGGTTCGCCCGAGTCCGTGCAGCACCAGGACGACCCGCGGCCGCAAGGCCGGCACTTGCGCCGTGCGCCGCAGCTCCTCCCACCGCGCATGGCAGTCGTCCCACGCGCCCCACGCCTGGCGGACGTTCTGCGGATCCAGCAGTCGATAGTGCCCCGACACCACATTGCGCTGGATGCGCCATTGGCCGTGCACCAGTTCATCCGACCAGAACTGTTTGCCGCCAAGCGTTCGCCCGGGCACGTTCAGGCTCAGCACGTTCCAGTCCGGTACGGCAGGCGGGTCGGTCTCGTCATCGGGTTCCTGGCCCCCGGCGGACGCCGGCCAGAGCAGACACAGAAGCAGCAGACCCGCGATGCTCGATCGCATCCTACCCTTGACCTTTCCTGCCTGGTCGAGCGCCTGGCATCGTACACCCACAGCTTGCCGAGACGGCGGATCGTTCGCTACCCCCACTCCGGAGCGGAACGTGCTTACAGATATTGATCCCAACCGCGTTCGTGCAGCAGCTGAACGATCTCGCGGACGCTCTCTTCGTCATCTTGACGAGCCACGAGCGTGGCGTCCGGCGTATGAACAACGATGAGATTGTCCACGCCGATCGCGGCAATCAGGTGGTCATTCGACGAACGGATAATCGAGTTGGTGGTGCGCACCGCGACGGTCGGGCCGATCCGCGTGTTACCCTGCTCGTCGCTGCCGTGCAGGCGCGCCAGGGCCCGCCAACTGCCCAGGTCATCCCAGTCGAAGGGAGCCTCGACCACGACCACCGGTTCGTAGCGTTCCATGACGGCGTAGTCGATCGACTTGCCGGCGATGGCGGAGAACTCATCGGCGAACGTTGCGTCGAAGCGATCGGTGCCGAAGGACGCGGCGATCGCGCCGAGGTGTGCCGCCATGAGCGGCTCGAAGCGCGCAAGCGCCGCAAGGATCGTCCGGGCCTTCCAGACGAAGATCCCGGAGTTCCAGTAGTATCGTCCGGCGGCCAGATACGACTGGGCGACGGCGGCGGCAGGTTTTTCGCGGAAGCTGGTCACGGCGAACGCTGGCGCATCCCCGTCGCGCGACGACCGCAGCGGTTCGCCGCGCTCGATGTAGCCGAACGACTCGGCGGGATAACTCGGGCGGATGCCGAACGTCACGATGCGGGCGGGCTGGTCCGCCACCAGTTGGGCGGCCTGCGAGATCGCGCGCTGGAACGCCGCCACGGGCTGGATCACGTGATCGGCAGGCATGACGACCAGCGTCGCATCAGCATCCTGACGCTGGACGAGCGCGGCGGCCAGGCCGATCGCGGGCGCGGTGTCGCGCCGGCACGGCTCGCCCAGGATCGCGGCGGCCGGCAATTCCGGCAGCTGCCGGGCGAGGGGCGCCACCAGCCGCTGGTTGGTGAGCACGAGGGTGCGGGAGGGGGGGACCAGCGCACCGAGCCGCTTGGCGGTGGCCTGCACCATGGTCAGCTCACCGGCCAGATTGAGCAGCTGTTTGGGGCGCGCATGCCGACTGGCCGGCCAGAAGCGTGTGCCGGAGCCGCCAGCCATGATCATTGCGTACAGCATGGGGGGAACCTTCACTCGTGGAAGTACGTCGGCTGGTCAATGGTCCGCGCCGGCGGCGACTGCGCCAGACGCTGCGCAACCTGTGCGGCGTCGAGTGCCCAGAGGGGACTGATCTCCACCGGCGTGTCCTCGACGACGGTCGCACCTGCCTGGCGCAGCCACTGGGTGAAGAGCGCGACCATGGCGCGGCGGGCCGTGGTCGGTGTATCGGACGCGGCCCCGTCGGCGTTCTTGACCGGCGCAAAGACTTCTGCCGCGCGTCCCTCGACCACCAGGGCGTTCCGGGCCCAGGGGAGCAAATCAAAGATGAACCGTTCGAACTTGATCGCGTTGGGCGCTGTCGGCTCCCGCGCGACGCCGCCTTCATCCACGAAGGGTGTTTTCTTGCGAGCGAGGTGGAACGGAAGCGCGTCTGCCTGGTGGGCAATGCGGTCGAGGAACTCGCGATCGAACACGTGGACGGCGATGCTCCCGGCCCATACGCAGAGCGACCCGTCGGGATTGCGGCGCTGCGCGACGTCGTCCGGCAGATCACTGTACTCGATGATGCGCAGCTTCCCGTCGACCATCACGACGTTGCCGACCTTTTCGTGCGGGTCCGACTTGCGGACGACCTGGGTCGTCATCTCCGACCGGGCCAGGCAGTGGTAACCGAGCAGCTCGGGATCGCACAGCATGGCCAGCGGGTTGTCGATCTGCACGTACGAAAAATAGCCTACGCCGCGCTCGCGCGCATCCTCCAGGAGCCCGGAGTTGTCCAGTGCCGCGAGCATGCCGCCATGCCCGTCGGGGGCCAGCGCCAGGGAGTCTTTGCGCGCGAGGAGCAACCTGCCGGTTTGTGCGTCGACGGCGGGCATGGTGCCCTGGCAGAAGATCCGCAGTTGGCCCGTCGGCATCCCGAAATGGTGATGCGCGGCCAGAAACGTCGTGGTTTCGTCGTGGGTGACGGGGCTGGTCATCACGTACAGTGGCACGGGTGCGCCGTACCGTCGCGAGGTGGCCACGACCTTTTCGATCAGGATCTGGAACAGCGTGCGGCCGGAGACGGGTCCAAGCGGGAACATCCCTTTGGGATGGGCGAATCCCAGCCGCGTCCCCTGTCCGCCGGCCACGAGGATGGCACCCACCTGGCCGGCGCGCAGCGCGGCTGCGCCCGCGCGGCGGGCCGCCTCGGGCGTAATCGGCCCGGTGGCGCGCCCAGCGAGTTCAATGGCGGGGGGCGACGTGGCGCGGCGTGCCAGCGCCGCCCAGTCCGGCGCTTCATGTTCCTCGCGCACGAGTCGGGCGAGCAGGTCCAGATCGAGCGTGGCGAGTTGCTGATCCAGCTGGCGGCGTGCGGCGGGTGTGAGCGCGGGGTAGTGGGCCAGCACATGCTGCTGGCCCGCGGCAGCCAGTCGATCGAAGAGAGGATGTTGCATCGGCGTCCTCGCAATTCACGGTTCGCAGCGGGCCTGGAAGTGAATCAGCACGTTCTCCTCGTGGGGACTGGCCGCATGGAGTCGCACATCGAAGCGGATGCCAAACGCCTGCGCATCGGCCACCTTGACGCGCGTGGCCGGACCCGCCACCTGCGCCACGTCCACGCGCGGTCGACCGGACATGGGCGGGCAGAAGGCGACGTGCACATTGCGCGACCGTTGGCCGGCCGCGAAGCGTGTTCGCAGGAGGCCTTCTGCCACGTCGCCCTGTTGCGGCGATTGGAAGCGCGTCAATTGCTGGGACACATCCGGACGCAGCTCGGTCATCGTCTGGCCGTCGGCCCGCAGATCCACCGGCAGCTGCCAGGGGGACTGTGCCGGGCCAGCGCAACTCGACGCACCGGTCTCGGCCGCGGCGGCCGGCGGGGGCGCCGCCCCTGCCGCGGGGCGCGCGCGCCGAACCAGCGCGAGCCACACCGCTTCACCGGCCAGGACGCTGCCCCAGGCGGCCAGCCCGCCAAGCCGGGACGTGCCGGGCAGGGACAGGGCCGCCAGCAGCGTCAGGACGGCCAGCGTCGGGAGCAGCCACAACACGGCGGCCGGCCAGCGCTGTGGTAGCGGCGGCATGCCCACCCAGCACCAGCCGCCGCGGATGGCGGCGACCAGTCCCGCGGCGCCCGCACCCATGGCCCAGAGCAACACGCCACTGAGCGGTTGCTGCAGCCCCGCACATGCGCGTCGCCAGACCAGGTAACAGGCCAGGGCGACGAGCATCGCGGTGGCCGCGGCCAGGATGGCCTGGGCCAGCGGCACGCGTACCGCGCGGTGCTGCCGCACGACGGCGCGGTCCGATCTGGCGACTGGCGCAACCATTTCGCTGTGCTCGTCCCGCTCGTGCTCGAAGTTGCTTGCGTCGCGCTGCCGGGCGGCGAACCTTACCGACTCGCCGCCTGCAGGCCGCAGGCTTCCGCCAGCGCCCTGGCGCGATCTGTGCGTTCCCAGGTGAATTCCGGCTCGTTCCGGCCAAAGTGCCCGCCCGCCGCCGTCTTGCGATAAATCGGTCGGCGGAGCTCCAGATACCGGATGATGCCGCCCGGCGTGAGCGGAAAGAACTCGCGCACCACGTCACAGATCCGCTCGTCGTCGACGACGCCCGTACCCTCCGTGTTCACATAGACACTGACCGGCTCGGACACGCCAATGGCGTAGGCCAGCTGGACTTCACAGCGTTCGGCCAGCTGCGCCGCCACGATGTTCTTGGCGACGTGGCGGGCCATGTAGCAGGCGCTGCGGTCCACCTTGGTGGGATCCTTGCCGCTGAACGCACCGCCGCCGTGCCGGCCCCAGCCTCCGTACGTGTCGACAATGATCTTCCGCCCCGTCAAGCCGCAGTCCCCTTTCGGGCCACCGGTGACGAATCGGCCCGTCGGGTTCACGTGGTACTTGATTTCGCCGTCCACCAGCTGCGCGGGGAGCAACGGATCCACAATCTGCCGGATGACGAAGTCGCGAATCGCTCCCTGCGAGACGTCGGGGGCGTGCTGGGTGGAGACGACGACGGTATCGATCCGGACCGGTTTGAACCCGTCGTACTCCACCGTCACTTGACTCTTGCTGTCCGGTCGGAGCCAATCGACTTCGCCCCGCCGGCGGGCTTCCGTGAGGCGATCGAGGATGCGGTGGGCGAGCCAGATGGGCAACGGCATCAGTTCCGGCGTGTCCTGGCAGGCGAAGCCGAACATCATGCCCTGGTCACCGGCACCGATGTCCTTGCCGGCCGCAGCGTCCTCGTTGACCCCCAACGCGATATCCGGGCTCTGGCGATCAATCGACAGGATCACCGCGCACGTGTCCGCGCAGATACCCCACTGGTCGTCCGTGTATCCGACATCGCGCATCACGTCCCGCGCGACCTGCGTGTAATCGACCGTGGCGGACGTGGTGATCTCCCCGGAAATCAGGACCATGCCGGTCGTGACGAGCGTTTCGCAGGCAACGCGGCTCAGCGGGTCCTGCGCGAAGATGGCATCGAGGACACCGTCCGATATCTGATCGGCGAGCTTGTCCGGATGGCCCATGCTGACCGATTCGCTGGTGAACAAATACCTGCCTGACGCCACATCCCGTCTCCTCGTGCAAACCTGCGAAACGCCCCCGGCTACCCGCGTAGCCGGCGGGAGTGGTGATTATAGAGTCCAGCTCGGCGGAGGGGCAACCGCGGGGTGGGGGAGCCGGTGTCGATTCCGGGCGCGCCAGGGGTCTTATGCGCGCGTCGCGGTGACCAGTGGCGCGAGCAGGTCCACGGTGCGTTGGGTGGCGCCCTGTTGTGCGAGGACGAGTTGCTGAGCGCGGCGGCCCAGTTCGCGGGCCTCGTCCGGTGCAGCCAGGCAGCGGTGCACGAACGCGGCGAGTTCGTGCTGGTCGCGCACCACCACGGCCGCGTGCCGGTCCAGCAGCTGCGTGACGACGTCCCGGAAGTTCCAGGTGTTGGGCCCGAAGCAGACGGCGACACCATAACCCGCCGGCTCGATCATATTCTGGCCCCCGCGCGGCCCGAAGCTGCCGCCCACCAGCCCGACATCGGCGACACCCCACCAGGCACCCAGCTCGCCGACGACGTCCACCAGCAGCACGCGCGCGGCCTGCGGCGCCGCGGCGGGCTCGCCCAACCGGCTGCGCCGTTGCCAGGGCACGCCGGACTGGTCGAGCAGGTGCGCGACATCTTCAAACCGTTCCGGGTGTCGCGGCACGAGGATCAGTCGGGCCGCGGGGCACTGCGGGGCGATGTCGGCAAACACCGACAAGGCCATCTGTTCCTCCGGCTCCTGCGTGCTGCCGGCGAGGAACACGAAGGCGTCCGCGGGGATCTGCCAGAGTTGGCGGAGGCGTTGAGTGGCCGGATTGTCGCGCTCGATCTGCGCGCCATCGAACTTGATGGAGCCGGTCACATGGACCGTATCCGAGCGGGCCCCCAGCGCGCGAAACCGTTGGGCGTAGTGTTCATCCTGGACCGCCACGAGATCCAGCTGTGCCAGAAGCCGCCGCACGAAGCAGCGGATGCGTCCGTACCCGCGCGCGCTGCGGTCACTCAGGCGACCGTTCACCAGCGCGACGGACGTGCCGTACGCGCGCGCGGCCCGGATCAGATTGGGCCAGAGTTCCAGTTCCACGAGCACCAGCAGCCGCGGCCGAATCCGCCGGACCGCCTCGCGCACGGACCAGCTGAAATCGAGCGGGCAGTAGAACACCTGGTAGCCCGCGTACTTCTTGCGGGCCAGCGCGAAACCGGTGCGCGTGGTGGTGGAGACGACGCATTCCCAGTCGGGGTGTTCCTGTCCCAGCTGATTGAGCAGGGGCTGCAACAGGTTCACTTCGCCCACGCTGACCGCGTGCAGCCACAGACACGGGCGGTCCCCGACCCGGCGGGGCACGCGGCCGAGAAACTTGGCCTCCCAGCCGTCGCGATATTTGCCGTACCGCAGGGCGGCATAGATCAGGTAGGGCGAGCAAGCGACCAGCAGGAGCAGGTAGAGGCAGTTGAGCACGTACCGCATGCGGGAGTCTTTCTTCCTGAAACGCGTGTCCGCTCGAGGTCCGACGCTACCCCCCTTTGCGCATGCAGCAGACTTTGTACTTCTTGCCACTGCCACACGGGCAGGGATCGTTGCGCCCCACGCGCTGCCCGCGGTGCCGGATGGGATCCACGCGCTGGTCCCCCTGACTGGCGTCGATCGCCGCCTGCTGCTGGCTGGCTATCTCGGTGGCGCTGGCCGCCTCGTCATGCCGCGCCGAGGTTTCCACCCAGGTCGACCCGACGAAGTTCTCGTCCAACTGCTCCATGCGGAAGATCAAGTCGGTGGTCCGCTCGCCAATCGAGCTCCACATCTGCTCGAACATCCGCATGCCTTCGCGTTTGTATTCGACTTTGGGGTCCATTTGCGCCCAGCCCTTGAGGCCGACGGCGGCGCGCAGATGGTCCATGGCCAGCAGGTGATCCTTCCAGGCGGTATCCACGAGGCTCAACAGCACCGCCCGCTCCATTCGCCGCATTTCCGGCCGGTACCGATCCTCGACGGCATTGCACAGGGTCTGTTCCAGTTCGTCCCGCCGCAGGCTGCGGATGGTGGCCGCCGGCAACTCGCAGCGCAGCGTATCATGCAGCCAGTGCGCCAGCGACTCGACTTCCCCGTTCCCTCCGCCGGCCGCGTCGAGCGAGGCGGTGCCGTCCGGTGAGGGGAACAGGGCGCGGAGCTTTTCCTTGACCAGGACCAGGGCGTCGGCCGCGCGGCGCTGGGCATCGCGGCTGTGCGCGAGCAGCAGCGCGCGAATCTCGTCACGCTGTTTGTTTTTGAGATCCTCGAGATCCAGCTGTGCTTCGAACCGCTCGCGGGCCCAGTCGACCAGCGCATGGCGGTCGATCCGGGCGTGGCCGGCTCCCGTGGCGAAGCGGTACAGCCCCGCCATGACGGGGTACTCGGCTTCCTTCTCGTCGTATTTCTGTTCGGCCAGCCCGCAGAGGAACGACTTGAGCGGGCCGAGCTCGAGGTCGCGGACTTGCGCGATGTCCAGCTCGATGCCGAACTTGCTCTTGACCCAGCCGACGATGGAGCGGGCGGCGAAGTCGTCGCGCAGGAATTGTGCGCCCTCCGAGAGCTCGACGCGCTGGATGGCCTCGCGCGCTTTTTCAATGAGGAATTCCGCGACGTTATCGCGACCGATCTTTTTCAGGTCGCGGTCGCGCAGGTTCAGGCTCCAGCGGGTGTCGGCCAGTTTGGCGAGTGCCTCCCAGTTCCACTCCGCCGGGTCTTCCTCGGCCGGCAGCGTCTCTTCGATGGCGTCCAGGACCTGCGTTTCCGCCATCCGCTCCGCCTGGTCCTTGGCGTATTGATTGGCCGATTCGAAGTCCATGCCGCGGTAGTCGCGGGGGTCGAGCGTGGTGGCCAGGCGCTGTCCGGCCCATTTGGTGAAGGTCTCCACGCCGTAGTCGCGATCGAGAATCAGCGTGGCGTAGTGGTCGATCTGGCCGCGGATCATGTCGATGATCAGGTCCCGACAACTCACGCCGTTGAGGATCTGCTGGCGGTAGCCGTACACCCGCTTGCGCTGCTCGTCCATCACTTCGTCGTATTCGAGCAGGTTCTTGCGGATCTCGAAATTGCGTTCTTCGACCTTCTTCTGGGCGGCTTCGATCCGCCGCGTCACCATCCCGCTCTCGATCCGCTCTCCCTCCTTCATGCCCAGCCGTTCGAGGATGGACTTGACCCACGGTCCCGCGAAGATCCGCATCAAGTCGTCTTCCAGGGAGAGGAAGAAGCGGCTGCTGCCCGGATCTCCCTGACGACCGCAGCGGCCGCGCAGCTGGAGATCGATCCGCCGGGCGTCGTGCCGTTCCGTACCGATGACGTGCAGCCCGCCCAGTCGCTTGACCAGGTCGCCGTCCGGCCTCATCTTCTCACGGGCTTCGACTTCCTGGACCAGCGCGTTCCATTCGTCGCGGGGCACATCCAGTCGCGTGGCGTACTTGTCCTGCAGCAGGGCCCACGCCAGCGTGTCGGGGTTGCCGCCGAGAATGATGTCGGTACCGCGTCCCGCCATGTTGGTGGCGATCGTCACGCGGCCGCTGCGTCCCGCCTGGGCGACGATCTCCGCTTCCCGCTTGTGGAACTTGGCGTTGAGCACGGCGTGGTCGATACCGCGCTCGTTGAGCATGTTCGACAGCCGTTCGCTCTTCTCGATCGACACCGTGCCGACCAGCAGCGGGCGCCCCTTCCGCTCAGTCAGCTCGATCTTGCTGCGCGGTACGACTTCCTTCTGCTTGCGTCCCCGCGGCTTGAATTCCACCGCATCGTCGTGCTCGCGGACAATCTCTCCCCAGACCTCGTCACCGTTCTTGAGCACCAGCACATCCCAGCGATGAATCCGCTCGATCTCGTCCGCGACCGCGATGAATTTCTCGCGTTCCGACCGGTAGATCACGTCGGGGAACTCCTGGCGGTGCAGCGGGCGGTTTGTGGGGATGGCGATCACATCCAGTTTGTAGATCTTCCAGAATTCCGAAGCCTCGGTCATGGCCGTGCCGGTCATGCCGGCGATCTTGTCGTAGAGCTTGAAGTAGTTCTGGAGGGTGATGGTCGCCAGGGTCTGCGTCTCTTCCTTGATTCGCACGCCCTCCTTGGCCTCCACCGCCTGATGCAGCCCGTCGCTCCATTGGCGACCTTCCATCAGCCGGCCCGTGAATTCGTCCACAATAATGACGGCGCCTTCCTTGATGACGTAGTTCACGTCGCGCTTGTAGAGAAAGTGGGCCTTGAGCGAGTTGTCGATCAGGTGCGGCCACTCCATGTTCCCCGCCGTGTAAAAACTCTCGACCCCCGCCAGTCTCTCGGCCGCCCGCACGCCTTCATCCGTCAGGTTCGTGCTGTGATCCTTCTCGTTGACTTCAAAATGAATGTCGCGTTTGAGCTGGCGGGCGATGCGGTCGGCGTCGGCGTACTTGCGCACGTTCTCATGCGCCGGACCCGAAATAATCAGCGGCGTGCGCGCCTCGTCAATCAGGATATTGTCGACCTCGTCAATGATCGCGTAGTGCAGCGGTCCCTGGGACTGCTGGCGGTACTTGGGATAGCGATCATCGCCGCGCCGGGCCGGACGCATGTTGTCCCGCAGATAATCGAAGCCGAACTCGTTGTTCGTCCCGTACGTGATGTCGCACGAATACATGAGCTGCCGCTGCTCGACATCCATATCCGACTGGATGGCACCGACGGTCAGTCCGAGCCCCATGTACAGCGGCGCCATCCACTCCATGTCGCGGCGGGCCAGGTAGTCGTTGACCGTCACGACGTGCACGCCCTTGCCCTCCAGGGCGTTCAGGAAGGCGGCCAGCGTGGCCACCAGCGTCTTGCCTTCCCCCGTGACCATCTCCGCGATGGCCCCGCTGTGCAGGACCATGCCTCCGATCAACTGCACGTCGTAATGACGCATGCCCAGGTGCCGCCGCCCCGATTCGCGGCAGGCGGCAAACGCCTCGACCAGGATGTCGTCCGGCGTCTCGCCCGCCGCCAGTCGCTCGCGAAAGGATGTCGTCTGCGCCCGCAGTTCGTCGTCCGACAGCGACTGATAGTGCGACTCGAGCTGGTTGATCGCCTGGACCTTGGCCTGCAGCTTGCGGATATACCGCGCGTTGGACGAGCCGAAGACTGCCGTGATCGACCGCTCGACCCCACGGGTCAGGCCGCCAAAGAACAGCCCCATCAGTTCCCAAATACGTTCCAGCAATTCCATAGGTCGTCTGCAAAGGCACGCAGTGCCGGCGGGGAAAAGGCGTTACGGGATCGCCTCATATCGCGCAACATATTTTGCTGTCGTAGTTTAAAGCGACCGTGCCATTTGGTCAACCGCCGCCAGATCGAGACCCGCCACCCCCGCCACGCCGTCCGGTCCCCGTCGGCACGCTCGCCCCCACACGCGCCGACCACGGACGCACCGTCCGGCACGTCTTCGCCCCGCCGCGGGCGATCTTGCGGCTGACCGGACAATCTGCCACCTTGCAGGCAGTTGTCGGCCGTGTCAATCGAACCGACCCGGGCGAGGGAGCCGGAGTGGTCCAACCGTTCTGCAGCCAGGATATCCGCGGTCAGTTCGTCTTGCTCGGGACCGGCACGTCGGTCGGCGTGCCCACCATCGGTTGTGGCTGTGCGGTGTGCGTGGGGGGCAAGCCGCGCAACCAGCGCACGCGGTGTGCGGCGCTCGCCGGGTTGCCGGGCGGCAATCTGCTGATCGACACTCCCCCCGACCTGCGCACCCAGCTGCTGCGCGAGGGGGTGGGGATCGTCCACAGCGTGCTTTTCACGCACGCGCACGCCGACCATCTCTTTGGATTGGATGATCTGCGGCTGTTTCCCTTCTACCTGGGACATCCCGTGCCGCTCTACGCCGAGTCGGAGGTGCAGGCGACGATCCGCCAGGCGTTCGGCTATGCGTTTGACGACCGGCCGGTCACGCATGCGGGGGCTGTGCCGCAGCTGGCGTTTCACACGATTGACGCGGCCCCGTTCGACGTGTTGGGGACGCCCATCCTGCCGGTCCGTCTGCGTCACGGCCCGCACTTCCGCGTCCTCGGCTTCCGCATCGGGAACCTGGCCTACTGCACCGACACGAACGAGCTCGACCCGGCGGCCTGGGAGCTCCTGGCGGGACTCGATACGCTGATCCTCGATGCGTTGCGCGCGCGTCCGCACCCGACACATTTCAGTCTGGGCGAGGCGATCGCGGTGGCCAAGCGACTCGCGCCGCGCCGCACGGTTTTCACGCACATGTCGCACGAGCTGGACTACGACGAGGTCAACGCGCAGCTGCCGCCGTCGATGGAGTTAGGGTATGACGGCATGCGACTGCCGCTGACCTGAGACGGTCGGACCGCCCCGTGCCGCCGCGGCACTCAGTTGACCTTCGCCAACTGGTCGGCCTGGAGTGCCTGGACGTAGTCGCGCGCGATCTGCAGCACCTCGTCGAGATAGAAATCCCGCTTGATCTTGTTATCGCCCTCGAGTTCCTCTTCCAGCTGTGCCTGCTCCTCCTTGTCCAGCTCGGTCTCCTTGCCCTCCTCCAGGAACTTTGCTTCATTGAGCGTCACCGACTTGCGGGCTTTCCGTTCGCGATACTTGTCGATCCGCGCCAACAATCTGGCGAATTCCTCTGACTGGCCCACCCGCTGCTCCGACGCGCTCCGCAGACGCTTGATCATCTCGGCGGTCGCGAGGTTCAGCGGCGCGAAGTCCGTGCCTGGGATGCGCTGGAAGTCGATGGCGTAGTCCAGATCGGATTCGCCAATATCCATGTAGTTCGTGATGGAGGGCAGGACGATGTCGGAGAGCACGCCGCGCTTCTGCGTGCTGTCACCATTGGGCCGGAAGAACTGCTGCACCGTGATCTTCAGCGCGCCGTAGTTGGGCGGATAGGGCACACCCAGCAGTTCGCCGAGGTAGCGGAGGCTCTGCACCGTACCCTTGCCGTGGGTGGCCTCATCGCCGACGACGAGACCGCGCTGGTAGTCCTGCACGGCTCCGGCGAGAATCTCGCTGGCGCTCGCACTGAACTTGCTGATGACCACGACCAGCGGCCCGTCCCAGGCCGCGCCGCGATCCTCATCGCGATGCACCTCGCGGAGCTTATCGAACCCCATCACCTGCACGACCGGCCCTTCGTCGATGAACAGCCCGGTCAGATCCACTGCCTCGACCAGGCTCCCGCCGCCATTGCGGCGGAGATCCAGCACGACGGCATCCACGCCCTGCGTCTTGAACTCGCCAAGAATCCTCCGGACATCCGTCGTCGCACTGCGGAAATTGCGGGCCCCGTCCTGCACGGCCTGCATGTCCTGGTAGAAACTGGGGAGGTCCAGGACGCCGATCTTGAGCGGCGACCCGTCGGGTTTCGAGCCGACCTCGAACACTTCGCCGTGGGCCGCCTGGTCTTCCAACTCGATCTTGGCTCGCGTGATCGTGTACGTCACCGGCTCGTTCGTGCCGCACGGGATCACGCCCAGCCGCACATCGGTCCCGGCGTCGCCGCGGATCAACTGCACCACGTCGTTGATCTTCATGCCCACCACATCGACCATTTCGTCCGCGTCTCCCTGCCCCACGCTGATGATCTGGTCATCTTTCTTGAGCTTGCCATGCTTGTCGGCCGCGCCACCCGGCACGATCTTCGCCACGATCGTCTTGCCGTCCTGATCCTGCAATTGGGCGCCGATACCTTCGAGCTTCAACTGCAGCGCGATGCGGAAATTGTCCAGTGACACCGGCGACATGTAGCTGGTGTGCGGGTCGTAGCTGCTGGTGATCGCGGTCAGATACAGTTCCAAGAGCTCATTGTTGTCGAACTGCTTCATCCGCCGGGCAAAGTTGTGATAACGCTGCGAGATCTTCTCGCGCGCTTCCCGTTCGCGGGTCGCCGCGTCCTTCTCGCCCGACTCCACCTCTTTGGCCGCGCCGGCTTTGAGCAGCAACAGGTCATAGGTGATCCGCTGCCGCCACCGCTCGCGCGCTTCCGCCGGGTCGCGAGGATACTGCAGTTGATCCGCGTCCGTGATCATCTCTTCATCGCGCGTCAAGTCGACCGGCTGCTGCAGCAACTCATCCACCAGCGCCACACGCTCGTCCACCCGCTGCAGAAACCGCTGAAACACGACGTTGGCAAAGCTGGTGTTGTTCTCCGCCAGCATGTCGTCGAGCTTGGCGGCGTTCTGCTGGAATTCGTCGATGTCCGCCTGGTAGAAGTACGACTTGAGCGGATCGAGACTTTCGAAAAACAGCTTGAAGGCCCGCTGCGAAATCTCATCGTTCAACGGATGACGCGACAGGTGCTGCTTGGCCATCAGCGAAGTGACCATCTGGGTCACACGCCGTTCGACCGCACTGGGGGGCGTGACCTCCGCCCAACACAGGCGGACGACCCCCGCGCCCGCCACACCAGCGGCTACGAGCGAAACAACAGCCAGGATCGGACGCCAGCGTGCACCCACGAACCGCAATGAACTCATCAAAGGTACCTCGTTCAGGAAATCGCTCCGGGCCGGGAGCCCACTCGTCGCAAGTGCGCTCTCCCCGACCCGGCGGTTGTTGAAATCGTAGCGCGCTCGACCGTGCTGAACAATCTCCGCAGTCTCTCCTGCCCCCGGTCTGGGAACCACGCGACGACGCGAAACGACGACGCGCGGCCGGGCAAAAGCGGTCCGATTGTAGGCTTCCCGTCCCGATCGGCCAAGGGAATTATTTTCTTGGTTTTCAAGTCCACCCATCGGGGGGAAGCGTGTGGAATCGACACGCGGGCAGTCGCTGCCGGGCACGCATCGTCACCCGGGCCGCACCGCCCGCCGGAATCGCTCCACGACCACCGCCGCCACCGCCCAGTCGCACCCCAGACAATCGGCTATGGACCATCGTTGCCGTGGACTGGCGGCATCTTGCTCGTGCACCAGGCGCGCCAGGCGGTCCCAGAGGGCACCTCGGTAGAGCAGATGCGGCTGGACGACGACGTGTTCGTACGGGGCGGCCGCCACCTCGCGCAGTACGTCTTCCACGCGCGGGCGGGCCATCGCGAGGAAGGCCACCAGGGCCCGGCCGACGGGGGTGTGCGCCAGGCGTTGGTCGACAAACTGATACATGGCCGCGGTCGCGTCGGGATCCTGGCTCCCGCGACCGACCATCAGCAGCAGGATGTGCTGCGGGTCGACCTCAGGACTCAGCACGGCGCGAAACCGCGTGGCCGAGAGTTGGACCAGATGGTGGTGGCAGCCCAGCACGTCGGCCTGCCGCAGGTGCAGCCCCAGTCGGGCACCGGCAACCCGGGCGATGGCCGGGATGTCGCGTCGCGCGTGGCCGGCGGCGAACAGCAGCAAGGGGGCCAGCACGACGGCGTCCAGGCCGCGGTGGGCCAGCGCGGCCAGGGCCGTGTCGATGTCCGGCCCGATCTGTTCGAGGAAGCAGCCGGCCACCGTCGTCTCGGGCAGCAGCCGGGCCACCTGACGGACGGTCGTCCAGAAGTCCCGTTGGCCCAGCGGCTCGCTCGTCCCGTGGCCCACGATCAGCAGTCCGGGCGTCTGCCGCGCTGCCGCTCGACCGCGCCCCTCTTCATGTGCATTCCCAGGCGGGCTGATATATTGGAACCGTGGGTCGGGCTGCACACATCACCCCCCTTAAGACGCGTTCGTGTTCACGTATCTAACCTTACTCAACGGCGCCCAGGCGGGCCACAGCTACCTGCTGCTCAAGGAGGGTGAGAACCTGATCGGTCGCGGTCTGGACTGCCATATCGTGTTGAACGATCCGTTGAGTTCCCGCGTCCACGCCATCATTGCGCGACGCGACGGAGCGTGGCACATCCGCGATGCGGCGAGCCGGAACGGCACGTACGTCAACGGTCAGAAGGCGGACGAAGCGCAGTTGATCGACGGCTGCCAGGTGAAGATCGGCACGACGGAGTTTTCCTTTCACGAGTCGCCCTCGCGGCCGACGGACGTGACCTGTGTGGACACGGCCCTCACGCAGACCATCGTCCGGGATACCCCGGTGCAGGCGGGGGAGGGCGTGGACAAGTTCTGGGCGGCCCTGGAGGACCCCGATCGCGCCCGCGATTTCCTGATTCTGCATCAGCTCAGTTTGCGGCTCCTGGGGATCGAGGACCCGGACGAGGTGGTCCGCGTGGCGCTGGAGCTGCTGCAGCACCGTACGGCCGCGTCGGTCGTCGGATTCCTGTGGCTCAGCGACGACGGCGAGCTGAAGCCGAAGCAGCTGTTCCCGCCCGACGCGTCGGGCAAGGTGGGACTGAGCAAGTCGCTGACCGAGGTGGTCTGCCGCAAGCGGCACGCGGTGTGGATTGACAACCAGTCGGTCTCCCATAACACCAGCACACTCGATCATTTCGCCGACGCGATGTGCGTGCCGTTGGTGCACGAGAGCACCACGCTCGGCGCCCTGCATCTGTACTTGGAGCGGGGGCGTTTCACGCAGAGCGATTTCGACGTGTCGATTTCGCTGGCCAATATGCTCGTGGTGGCCCTGGTGCGGGCGCGACAGCAGGCGATCCTGGCAGCTAAGCACAGCCGGCTCATGGCGAAGTCCGCGGACTTCGATGAACTCATCGGCGACAGTCCGCCCATGCAGCGGCTCAAGAACAAGATCAGCCGCGTGGCGCGGGCCAGCGGCTGCGTCCTGATCCGGGGCGAAAGCGGTTCCGGCAAGGAGCTGGTGGCGCGCGCGATTCATCAGGCGAGTGCCCGGGCGGATCGGCCCATGTTGTCGGTCAACTGCGCCGCCATCCCCCGCGAGCTGATGGAAAGCCAGCTGTTCGGCCACAAACGCGGCGCCTTCACCGGTGCGGATTCCGATCACCCGGGCTGGTTCCGGCAAGCGCACTGCGGCACGCTGTTCCTGGATGAAGTCGGCGAATTGACGCTCGAAGGACAGGCCAAGCTGCTGCGGATCCTCGAGGGACATCCGTTTCTTCCCGTGGGGGCCACGCAGGAAGTGAGCGTCGACGTGCGGGTGATTGCGGCCACGAATCGCGACCTGAGCGAGAACGTGCGCGAGAAACGGTTCCGGGAAGACCTGTTTTATCGTCTGAGCGTTTTCGAGCTGTACGTGCCGCCGCTGCGGGAGCGGGGTGACGATATCGAGCGGCTGGTCCAGTTCTTCCTGGAGCACTTCAAGCTCCAGCACGGGCGACCGCACCTGACGCTCTCGGAAGCCGCCCGCGCCCGGCTCCTGGCCTACCCCTGGCCCGGCAACGTGCGGCAGCTGCGCAACGTCGTGGACAGTGCCGTGGTGATGGCCGAAGGGGACGTGATCGAGGCGGGGGACCTCGGCCTGCGCGACGCGTCCCGCGATCTGGCAGGGGATTGCCTGAAGATCTCCGCCTGGGAACGCCGGCTGATCCAGGAGGCGCTCAGCCGCACGCACAACAACGTGCCGGAAGCCGCCCGGCTGCTGGGCATCGGCCGCGCCACGCTCTATCGCAAGCTCGAGGAATACGGCATCACGCGGTGACCTACATCAGCTCCTCGATGCTGCTGATCAGCCGGTCGATCACCGACTCGTCCGTCTGAGGGTTGTAAAACACCGCTTTCCAGGCCGGCAGCGGAATCCCGTGCGGCGTGTAGCCCATGGCGGTGGTGAACGTGAGACGCGCGTCGCGCTGCAAATCGAGCGTGGCTTCACGCTTCTCGAACAGCCGCTGGATCTCGCTGAAGTACCGCCGGCAATCCGCGGCCTGCAAGGCACCCGACTCAATCCGCGCCAGGATCTCCCCCGCGTTGCGGCCGTGCGGCAGCACCCACCAGACGACCGTCGGCCCCGGGGTCTCCAGGTTCAGCACCTTGCAGTAGTCGAGCTGTTCGATCCGCTCTTTGAGGACCCGCGCCATGTCGATGGCGTGCGCCACGAGCAACTGGTACCCTTGCAGCCCGATGCCGTTGAGCGACGCCATCACCGTGTACGGCCCGATCGCCGGACGGGAACACTCGAGCGTGAAGAGTGCCGGGTCATGGCGATAATCGGCTTCACAGAAGTACGGGACGTCCTCCACGTTGCGGAACAGACGGGCCAGGTCCTGGCGCCGATTGACGATGAAGGCACTGGACGGATAGTGCCCCCACCCCATCTTGTGGAAATCGATCGTCACGGAATCGGCGTGCCGGATGCCCGCCGCCCGCTGCTGGGCCTGCTGGATGAACGGCAAGGTCTGCGGGTCAATCCCCAGGGGATTCGCGACCGTGTCGTACTCGGTGAGGAAACACACGGTCCAGCCCGCGGCCGCGTCGACGTGCAGATGCGGCGTCACGGCCCCGTGCTGCTGGGCGGCCCGTTCGAGGATCGCCCGCATGGCGGCAATGTCATCGATCCCGAAGGCGTCGGTGGTGCCGAAGGTAGCCATCACGAACGCCACACGCGCGCCGTCACGATAGAGACGGTGCAGCGTCTCCTCCAACAGATCCAGACGCATCGCGCACGCGCGATCGGTCGGGATCGCGTGCAGATTGCCCGTGCCGATGCCCAGCCAGCCGGCCAACGTGGCATTCGAATAGTGCGCCGCCCCCGACACGATGCCGACAACGCGGTGACCGGCCAACCCGTCGCGCATGGCGTGCGGCACCACCTTCTCGATCCCCAGCTTCCCGCCATAGAGGTTCGAGATCGTGCCTCCCATCGTGAAGACGCCCCACGGCGAATCGGTGTGGTAGAAGATCAGGTTTGCCAGGGCCGTGATCGCCTTGACCTCCAGTTCGTTGGAACGCAGGCAGTACGTGTCCACACACAGGTTGGGGTTCTTGAGCAGGCATGCCAGCGCCCCGATGAGCGACGCGAAGTTGGGTGGTCCTTTCACGTTTTCCAGGTGGAGTTTCGAATACCAGCTGTCGGTGCCCCAGAAAAAGGGAAACACCGCGTCCCGCGCGTCCTTCAGGTTGCCCGGCAGGGTGTGAATCTCCGGGTTGGCCTGCGCCGTCTCGTAGTTGCGCGACATCAGGCCGCCGGGAGGCAGTGTCGCTTCGGCCTCCATCGCCGAGAGCAGTTCATCGAAAATCTCCGAAATCTGCCGGCGGTTGCAGACGAAAAAGGTCTTCACCAGCTGATCCAGACGTGCACGGTCCATGGGATGCGTGACCTGCGTGAAAGGGTTTCAATGTGCGGGGACGCCCGTCCCACCGGGCGGGTCGACCAGCGCGCGGGTGTTCCATTGGCGTTTGCCGCCGATCTCCTCCACACGCAGCACCAGCGTCCTGCCGGCCAGCGCCGCGCCATCCGGCAGGACAAACGTGTGCGTGGCGTGACCGAGTGGCAAGTCCAGGATCTGGTGCCGCAGACGGCGTCGCCCGGGTGCCTGCAGGTAGCAGTTCACGCTGATCGGAGTCGCCGTCGTGTTCGTCACACGTTGTTCGACCCGCAGCTGTCCTGCCGCATCGAGCCAGCTGTCCAGCGCCAGCAGCACGTCGCCGGTGCCCACCTGGACATCGCGGTAGACGCGAAACTGGTGCCGCCGATCGGCCGCGACGTCGCATGCGATCTCGATCCGCTGCAGTCCCTGGTCGGCGTCGGGATGCAAGCGGACGACCAGCTCCCGCGTCACCGACTCCTGCTCGGCCAGACGCAGCGGCGGCAGCTCACCGCGCAGGTTCCAGGATGCGGGCGCGCGGACCGCGCACGTCCCTTCCACGTCGCGCGGAAAGGTGTTCTCGGTCGTGAGCCGCAGGACCTCCGGTACCCCATCGCCGGTGGCCAATTGCGCCGGCTCCAAACTGCAATGCAGTTGCCACAGGATCAGTGGCAGATCGAGCCCGGTGAGGAACAGGGGCATGGGTCCCGTGACCACCGACTGCGCCGGCATGCCGCTCACGTCCGTCGTGGCCACGGCGGTCTCGCGACCCCAAGGGTCGACCTGTCGCGCCGCGTCCCCCAGATACATTGTCTCGGTCACGGTGCGATCATTCCAGACGACCATCACCGCCGTGCCGTCCCGCGCGAAGACCTGGTTGGGACTGCCCTGGGGAAGCACGATCGAACCGAGGTGCTTGGCGCCGCCGAGCAACTCCGCGGTCACACACCAGGGGAGGTACAGCGCGGTCGGGGTCCCCTGGCGACATAACAGACCGTGGTCCTCGTCCAAGGGGTCGTGCACGGCGATCACCCGATGACCCGATTGCTTGGCGGTCACCAGCCGCAGCACCAGGTCGCGGGCGCGAATTGGGGCGGAGTAATGCGTTGCCGACAGTGGCAGGAGTGTCACCCACTGCGCCGCCGCGCCATGGCCGATTGCGGCCCCATAGCGCCCCAGCTCCTCGGCCGTGAAGGGAAGCGGTTCCGACCGCGCGACGAAGTCCCACGGCAGGTCCGCCCCGCCGGGAACCGGATACAACCAGGGCCAGGCGACGCCGAGCCGCATATAGTGCCCCTCGCGCCGCCAGCGCTCGCGCACACCGCGAACCAACTCAACACAGTGCGGATCGTCGGCGAAACTGCCGTCGCCATCGGCGCCCAACTGCCAGTGGGAGACGGTCAGCCCCAACCGTTTGAGCAGCGGATCACACGTGGCTGGCCCGAGCGCGGGATTGCGGAACCAGTCGCGGGCCGGCGGTGGTGCGAGGCGGTCCGACGCCGCGGCGCGACTGGCGATCGATGGACCCAGCACGCCTACCATCTGGATGCCCTCCGCGCGCAGCGACTCCGCCAGCAGCGCCAGCTGTTCGAGATCGGGGTGGGCGTCAGGATCGGCGGGAAGCGGATATTTGAGCCATCCTACCTGGGATTGCCGCAGCACAGCGACGAGCTGACTGGGGGACACGGAGCGGTTGACGTCGGGAAGCGACCAGGCGAACTCGGTCCCCGCGGGCCGCGGGCCGACCCGCATCACTGCGAGTTCCACGGTGTGCCGCCACACGACCGTGCCGCGCTGGAGCAAGGTGCCGCGTACCGTGTAATGGCCCGGCGCGGGTACCGCCGGTCGCCACGTCACGGCACGCTGCCATCCACAGAGGTCGGATGGCGCGGGCGGCGCAGGCGCCGTCGACGGCTCGGTGCCCTCAACCACCACCTCCCCTGCCGCGACCGGCGCCAACGCCAGCTCGGCCGTGTCGTGCACGACGCCGTACACATCGAGCAACTCGAGGCGGACGGCCAGTTCCCGGTCGGGCAGTCCCGCCACGCCGCAGTCAATGGTGACCGCGTCCGGATCGCGAAACAGGTTGTGTGGCTGGGCAGTCGCCAGCACCATGTACGGCAGTCGCGCCAGACAGATGTCGTCGAACAGCGCCGTCCCCACCAGGTCCGCCTGCGCGGTCGGCGCGACGTGCACCCCCACCACGGCGTAACACACGTCGGTACTGGCTGGCCGCACCGGCCCGATCTGGACGTCCCGCCAGTCCGCCGCCTGGGTGAGCGCCGGGGACTGATGCGCTTCTTGCTGCCGCCGCTGAGCGTCGAAAAACGTCAGGCTGTAATACACGATGTCGTGTTTGAGTCGTCGCGTCTTGATCCGGCCGGCGAGCAGATAGGAGAACCGGGGATCGACGGGGATGGGTGGGCTGAACAGCGTGGCGGCCCCGCCGTCGAGCGTGATGCGGAGGCACCGCGCGTGCTCCTGGTCCGGGTCGTCCGCGATTCCGATGGCCAGGTATTGGGGAAAACCCTCACCGCGTCGCCGCGTCCAGCCGTCGGGCCAGGTGTCATAGTTCGTGTCACTCTCCTCGTCAAAACCGGTCGCGAACACCGTGTCACCCTGCGGCGCGGTGGGCGCGCCGTTGGCGACGGCTAGAATGAGGGCGATCAGCCAGAGGTTCATAACGGGCGCTCCGCCCCCGGGGCAGGGCAGGTCGTGAGGAAACGGGTGGATCCGTGCAGTATTTGAAGATCGGCATCGCGCTGGCCAGTCTCCGCCAACCGTTCAAGAAAGCCTTGCATACTGCCGCGCAGCTGGGCGCCCAGGGGGTGGAAATCGACGCGCGCAGCCAGGAATTCGCCGCGGAGCTGTCGCAGACCGCCGTGCGGCACATCCGGAAACTGCTGGATGATCTGAATTTGCGGGTCTGCGCGGTTGCGTTCCCCACGCGTCGCGGCTACGGCGAGATGGCCGATCTGGACCGGCGCGTCGCGGCGACACGGCGGGCACTGAAGCTCGCTCATCAACTTGCCGCGCCCGTTGTGGTCAACCAGGTGGGCCGCGTGCCGGAAGATCCCGCCGATCCCGTGTGGGGTCGGCTGGTCGAGACGCTGGCGGATGTCGGACGCTACGGTCAACACGTGGGCGTGTGGCTGGCGGCCCAGACCGGTGCCGAACCTGGCGCACGCCTGCGGCGGTTGTTGGATGCCATCTCGTCCGGCGGCGTCGCTGCGGATCTGCACCCGGGCCAACTGATCATCAACGGCTTCTCGGCCCGGGAAGCGGCCACTGAGTTGGGGCCGCATGTCCGGCATGTGCATGTGTCCGACGCCGTGCGCGATCCGTCCCGGGGCCAGGGCGTGGCCGTGTCGCTCGGCCGCGGGTCGGCGGATCTACCGGAATTGTTGAGCGTGCTGGCCAACCATGAGTATCAGGGCTTTTTCACCGGCGAATGCCCCGGAAGCGACGATCCGATCAGCGAACTGACGCACGCGATCCAGTACCTGCGCAGTCTGGGTTGACGGGGGCCCGCGGGGCCGTCAGGCCGTGGCGAAATCCCGCGCGGCCCACGCTGCCAGGACCAGGCACGCCGTCTCGATCCGAAGTGTGCGGGGACCGAGCGACACGATCTGCCAGTCGCGGGCGCGGGCCGCACCTTGTTCATCCGCGGTCCAACCACCCTCCGGCCCCACCGCCACGAACCATCCGGAGGCGGCGGCAGCCGCGCCGTGTGGCGGGTCGCCGGCCGGATCGGCCAGCCAGCGGCACGCGCCGGCCGGCGCAGCGGCCAGGTACTCGGCCAGCGTGACCAACGGGGCGACTTCCATCAGGCGCAGGCGACCGCACTGCTTCGAGGCCTCGATCACGCTGCGCCGCAGGCGTGCTGCAGCGTGTGGATCGGGGTGCACGACACTCCGCTGCGTGCGCAGCGGTACGAGGCGGGTCGCGCCGAGTTCGACCAGTTTCTCGATCAGCCACCGCTGCCGGTCTGCCTTGGGGAGCGCCACTCCGACGACGAACTCACCCGGTAGTTCGCGGTCGACCGGGCGGCCATGCCGCACCCGCAGTGCGGCATCACGGCGGCCAAGCCGCTCGACCCGGGCGACGTACTCGCAGCCCGAGCCGTCAAAGAGCAGCACCTCATCGCCGATCGCGGCGCGCATCACGTGCAGCAGATGGTGAGCTTCGGAGCCGGTCAGAAGAACCTGGTCGCCAACGATCGGCGCGTCGACAAAAAACCGCTGTCCCATGGTGGCGAGGCCCCATGATGTTGACGCCTGTGGTTACTCGCGGTCGCCCGCCAGCGGGCACGTACGCTGACGCAGTATAGATTGGTGCCGCACCCCAGACACAGGCGTACACTGACCACTTCCCCGGTCCCCGCCGACCCTGTGTCGGCGGCTCGTTGGACTGGTGAGCTACGCGGCGTGCAGCCAGTACCGCAATTACTTAGAGCCCCTCAAGTGTCGGGGCAATTGCATGTATCCCCCGTCCCTTCGTAGCAGATGATCTTGCGCTCCAACCGGGCGAGCCGGTTGGGGGCGGACCGCGCGTGATCGGGTCACGTAGCCGATGATCTTGCGCTCCAACCGGGCGAGCCGGTTGGGGGCGGGTCACGTAGCCGATGATCTTGCGCCCCAACCGGGCGAGCCGGTTGGGGGCGGAGGGGGAGGGGTGTCTCCGTTTCGATGAAAGTCTCTGGGGCGCTTATGCCGAATAGGGAAAGAATAACGGCTGCGTGCCGCCGCGTCGCCGGTTCGTGGTCTGTCTGGGGGGCCGTACTGTCACCGAATGGACCTGGGCAGGCTGCGCGGTGCAGGGCGCGCGACGACCGGAGGATCCACCACAATGTATCAAGCACATTGGGGGCTGCGACACGCGCCTTTCCGCGGGGCGGCGGATGCAGGGGGTTTCTACTGCAGCCCGACCCACGATGAGGCCTTGGCACGCCTGCAGTTTCTGGTGCAGACGCGACGACGCCTGGGACTGCTGCTGGGCGGACCGGGCACCGGCAAGACACTCCTGCTGGAAGTCGTGGCCCGGCAGTGGCGCGGCGATGGGCACGAAGTCGCCGTCGTCAACCTGCTGTCGCTCGGCGCGCGCGAGTTCCTCTGGGAACTGGCCGTCCAGCTGCACCGCAATCCGCAGCCGAGCGAAGCGCCCTTCCAGCTGTGGCGGCTGGTCGTCGACCGGTTGGAAGAATTCCGCTATCAGCAACTGCCGGTCATCCTGTTGCTCGATGACGCGGACGACATGCTGCCCGAGATCACGCCGCTCATCCTGCGGCTCCTGCACCAGCACGCCACGGCGCAATCGACGCTGACCATCGTCCTGGCCGGTGATCCGCGCCGGCTGCGGCAACTCGACCGCCGACTGGTTGACCTGGGCGAATTGCGGATCGAGCTCGATGCGTGGGAGCCGGAGGACACGCAGATGTTCCTCCAACAGAGTCTGGCCGCGGCTGGCCGGGACCGGTCGGTATTCGACACCGCCGCCGCGACCCGTTTGCACGAACTGGCCCGTGGCAATCCGCGCCAGGTGGGGCATCTGGCGGAACTGGCGCTGGTCGCCGGTGCGGGCCAGGGCTTGGCGCAGGTCGACGCGGCCACGGTCGACGCGGTGTTTGCCGAACTGCGGATCTAGTGCCCACGATCGCGTGTGCGAATCCGGGTTTCGGGTTGCCGCACGATCCGCTTCGGGCCAGTGACCCGTTGGGGGAATGGTCGCGCAGGCGAAGCGACCCAAGGGCCTGCCAAGCTGGCGACGGGAGAAAACGTCGCTAGAATGTGGGACGCGAGCGGCACAGCCGTGCCGCCGGGAGACCTGCCCAACATGCCGACTCAAAGCCCGGAACCGGGAAGCAATGAACACCTGGAGATCGATCTGCGACAACCCGCGTTGGCTGCGTTCTGGGGGTGGTTGTGGCCGGGGGCCGGGCACTTGTACCAGCGTCGGTACGCCAAGGGTGTCTTGTTCATGGTCTGCATCCTCTCGACCTATGTCTACGGGTTGATGATGGCCGGCGGCCGCGTGGTGTACGCGTCCTGGACGGGCACGGAAAAACGGTGGCAGTACTTCTGCCAGCTGGGTGTCGGTCTGCCGGCGCTGCCGGCGCTGGTGCAGGCCCGCCGTCTTGCGCGGGGCCAAAAACCGCTGTTGGGTGGCATTATGGCTCCCCCGCGGACCGACCCGTTCACGGGGGTGGACCAGCTGTCGCAGTGGCACCTGGAGCACAAGCTGTATTTTGACCTGGGGACGCTCTACACGATGATTGCCGGCTTGCTGAATGTGCTGGCGATTTACGACGCCTATGCCGGGCCCGTGCTGATGGCCGTGCCCGAGAAACGCGGGAAACGCGCCGCCGCGGACTCGTCCTAGTGCTTTGTCCACGCGAAATGTTGGGGTGGCTGGGGACGAACGAAGGGAGCCCCCAGCTGTGAAAAGCTGGGGGGCGAGCTGAAGCTCGACCCCAGCCACCCCGTCCCAAGATCATGCCTGGACGAGGCACGAGGCGGCCGCGGGACGAAGGGCGCGCCGGCCCCAGTCGCGGTGAACCCGAGCGCGGCAGCGACCGAGCAACGCACAGGAAACGGTACCATGCACGTGTCCAGTTTGTTCGCCAGTTGGGCCAGCACCCAGCTGTGGTATTCGATTCCGTTGATTGTGTCGATCAGCCTGGTGTACGGGGCCACGCGACACGAGCAGATGGGGCCGATCCTGCACCACGCCTGGCGGATGGGGAAGTGGATGGTGGGCTTCGTGCTGGTGATCATGGCCATTCTGACGCTGGCATCGTGGGCCTGCTGAACGCTGTGTGCGGCCGAGTCCGGCGCGCCGGGGCTGGCCGCCCAGGGCACCCGAGGAGGTGCGCGGACCATTCATGAGAATTCTGACTCTCGGGGGCGGAACCGTCGGGACCTGGATCGCGGACCTGCTGTGTCGCAACCGCCACAGCGTGACCGTCGTCGACATCGATCCCGTGCACACGCGGCGGATCAACGACGAGCTGGACGTGCGGGCGATTACGGGGTCGGCCTCCCAGTCAAGCGTGCTGTTTCAAGCGGGCGTGATGAGTGCCGATCTGTGTTTGGCCGTGACGGGCGACGACGAGGTCAATCTGGTGGCGGCCAGCATGGCCAAGGCGATGGGAGCACGCCGCACGATTGCCCGCGTGTACGCGCCGGTCTTCCGCGACCTGAGCACGTTCGACTACCAGCGGCATTTCAACATCGACCGGCTGCTGAGCCTGGAACACTTGTCGGCCACGGAGCTGGCGAGGAACATCCGCAATCCGGGCTCGGTGATCGTGGAGAACTTCGCGCGCGGCCAACTGGAGGTCCATGAGGTCATCGCCAAGGATGTCACCGCGGCCGTTGGCGTCCCGCTCAAACAGCTCGGGCTGCCCGCCGCGGTTCGCGTCGGGTCGATCTACCGGGAAGGTCGGATGTGGATTGCTGGTGCGGAAGACGCGATCCACGTGAATGACCGGATCACGCTCATCGGCCGTCGGGAGGATATCGATGAGGTGAAGGGTCGGTTCGAACTGGGGAATGTCCCCAAGCGGAATGTCGTGATTGCCGGCGGAGGCGAGACCGGATATCACCTGGCCCGCACGCTCGAGGGCGAGCGATTCAACATCCTGCTGATGGAACAATCCCTCGAGCGTTGCGAGTTTCTCTCGAGCAACCTGCCGCGGATCACCATCGTCCAGGCCGACGCGACGCGCCGGTCCGTCCTGGAAGAGGAACGCGTGGGGAGCGCGGACGTTTTCGTGGCCTGCACGGGCGATGACGAGAACAACATCATGGCGGGTGTCGAGGCACGCGAGATCGGAGCCCGCAAGATCATGGCCATCGTCGGTCGTCCGGACTACGCGAGCGTGGTCGGGAAGCTGGGCATTGACCTGGCGGTCAGCGAGCGCGACGTCATGGCCAAGCAGGTACTGGGCTTTCTCAACACGGGCGCGGTCGTCTCCCGCACCATTCTGCCCGGGGGCCACGTCGGCGTGTATGAGATTGAGGTGACCCAGGGCTGTCCCGCCACCGCCCACGTGCTGGCCAACCTGCGTCTTCCCCCCCAGTGCCTGATCGCCGCTGTGCTGCGGGAGGACTACGTCCAGGTTCCCGGCGCCGACGACCGGCTGCTGCCCGGCGACACCGTGGTCGCGCTGATCGAAGACGCCGCCGTGGAAGCCGCCCTCGAGTTCTTCAAACGCCGGTTTTAGCTCTTGCCGCCCGCGCCATTTCGCGGTATGTACAGGCCCCGACACGGTCCCGCAGGCTCCCGGTGCGCGCGGCACAAGTCGAGGCATGGTATGGGCCAGTCCAGGCAGGACGAGGTGGACACGACCCGTGACGGGATGTGTGGGTCCGCGCGCACCCGCCGCGCGGCCGGTGCCCTGCTGCTGGCCCTGACGTGCCTGTTTGCCGGCGGGTGCGCGGCGGTGCCTCAGAACACCGTGGATGAAATACTCAAACCGTCCAACCGGCGGAACTGGAAGGCCAGCATGGCCGTCCTGCCATACGCACGGTTTCGCGACGATCAGGTCACCGTCTACAACGTACGCAACTGCACTTACCTGGATGAAGAGACCTATGTGCTCCACTATGAAGACCGCGGCTATGACCTGGACGAGCTGGAATCGGTCGACCTGATCGTCTGCCCGTTTCCGTCCACACCCCGCCTGGCCCACACGATGCTCAGCTTCGGGTTCCGCGACGGCCGCTACCTGGGTGTGTCGGTCGAAGTGCGGTTGGAGGAGGGCGAGTCCTATTCGGCCGTGGGGGGCACGATCCGGCAGTTCGAGATCATGTACGTCGTGGCGGATGAACGCGATCTGATTCAGCTACGGACCGATGTCCGCAAGACCGACGTCTACGTCTACCGCGTGCGCGCTACGCCGGAACAGGTCCGCGCCCTGTTTGTCGATGTCATGAAACGCGTCAATACGCTGCGCAAACGGCCCGAGTTCTACGATACCATCATGAACAATTGCACCACCAACATCGTGGCGCACGTCAACCGCATCCGTCCCGGGACGATTCCCTGGCAACCGACGTCGATCCTGACGGGACTGGCCGACCGCGAAGCCTATCGCCTCGGTCTTCTGGTCGACTACGGGTCGTTCGAGGAGACCAAACGGCACGCCCACGTCAACCCACGGGCAGAACGCTACGCCAATACGCCGCAGTTCTCGGCGTGGATTCGCAGCGACCCGCAGGGCACACGCACGGTCCAGCGCGACCCTGGGTTCCTGGCGCGATGATCATCGACGCTGGTCGCGGCGGCGCGGGCGGTCCGCCATCGACGGCCTCTCCGAGGACCCAGAGAAGGGCCGCGAGGTCCATCCTGCGGCACGGTTCGCGGACGGAAATTTAGTCCACACGAGGGAGCCGTATTTCTCCTGGTGTGGGGGAGTGGCGACGATTACGGAATAATTCTGGATTTTTTCGATTTTTCCGGCCCGCTTCTGCCCGCAAATTGCGATGGACTGTTGTAGAGGAAGTGTGGCGCGGCGAGCGACTCCCGCGTGCGGGAGGCTGGTCCCGGCCCGGCTCCGAGCATTGCGATAGGATTCGGCGACTGTGGTGCCCTGGGGCTACTAGTGTTGGGGCAGACGCTCACGCCTTCTTGAGCGACGCGAAACCCAGGGCACCCAGTTTCCCTCTTCGTCTGGCCGTGGACGCGGCCAGACGAACGGCGGCCGTGTCCGTCGCGCGCGAAAGGAGTCTGTCGTGAGCGCCCCCACTGTCCTCGCACGCCATGCGCGTGTGCTGCGGATTCTCCGCCAGTTGCAGACCGGCAGCGGGTTGAATGCGGCTGAGCTGGCCGATCAGCTCGATGTCTGCCGACGCACGGTCTTTCGCGATCTTGGGCTCTTGCGTGATGCGGGCATCGCGTTCTATTTCGATGCCACGACGCGCTGCTACCGGCTCGCGCAGCGCGACGATCTGCTGGTCGCTCCCGAATTGGATGTCGACGAGCTGACGACGCTCATCGCGGCAGTCCGCTTGTCGATGCTTCAGGGCGTGCCGAACTGCCGATCCGTCTTGCGACAGACCACCAACAAGCTGCTGGCGCAGTCGCCTTTCCCCGTCCGCCACGGCGTGACATTGCTGGCTGGTTCGTGTTTTATCGATACGCCGGCGGACTGCTACACGCCGCACACCACGCGCGTCCTGCACCAGGTACTGCAGGCGCTGCGGCAACGCAAGTGGCTGCACCTCCACCTGAGTGGCTCTCATCCGGAAGCGCCCTTGCAGACGCGCCTGGCCATCTATCAATTGCTCGTTGACGCCCGCGCCTGGCATGTGACCGGACGCTCGTCGTACCACCGGGACGTGCGGACGTTTGACGTCCGTGACATCGCCCAAGCCGAACTGGGGGACGAAGCCTACGCGATCCCCCGCATCTACCGGACTGCCTGAGGATGCGATCTCGTTCCCGCGCCGCTGCCGCGCGACCTGCGCAACCGAACGACGTCAGCCGATGACCAGCGAAACCGTCTCCGATTGCAGTCCATCCATGTCCCAGGCGGTCGCGGTGACGATGCCCTTAGCGTTCAAGCCCAGGAAGAGAATCACCTCGAACAGGCCGTTGAAGTCCACTGCGGCGGCCCGCCCGGCGAGTATACCGCCGAGAGCGACGATGAGGCCGTCCACCGGATCGTTGTCCCGCACGTACCCGTAAAACCGCCAGACTCCCCCCTCGGCCTGCGCCGCGAAACCCTCGATGACGGGCTCACCCGTGATGGGGCCAGGCGGACCTGGGTCGCCGGGATCGTCGGGATCAACCGGTCCGCTGCCCCCGCCCGGCGTGCCTCCGCCGATTTCACCTTCCCCCAGCGGTCCCATGACGACCGAGCTGGCCGGTGGCGCGGCGAATGGCGCCGCCCCCGCCAGGTCTTCCTGCAGCGGAGAGGCAGGAATCGCCGCCGCGGAGGGCTCGGTCAGCAGGCGGCCGGTCTGGCCAGGCTCGACCAGCATCACCGGCATGTCGACATTTGCGGCGACGTGGACCGGCTGTTGGGCATCGACGGCGTGAATAGCGACGCCGGTCACGGACTGAGCGGGAAAACTCTGCCAGGTGGTGCCCAGACTGACTTCCACCACAGCTTGCATGCGATAGTTGATCAGCTGCTGGATCGAGACCAGCGTGTCGCGCGATGCGGGCTGTACGTGTACGGTGCCATCGGCAGTCTGATACGCCACATCGCGTGCCACCTCGGCGACCGGCCGAGGGCTGGCCACGTCTGCCGGCATCATCGTCAGTTCCGCCGGCATGTCGCTAGGGACCGCATCGGCCGGGAGCACGACGTCGGGGACGGCAGACAACACGACACGCGATTCCAACGTCTCGATCCGCAAGGCACGCGGACCGCGCCGCTGTGCGGCGCAGCGCGTTTCGAACGTTCGTCGGTGAGCAGACCGGTGGCGATACGGGGACATCACGAACTCCTCGCAGCTAGGAATGTATGTGAACCGAGCGCGTACCCAGTGCGCAGAACGAACCCATGCGCGTATCCGTCAGACGCGAGAAACGGCGGCAACAGTTAGCAGCGTTCCAGAACCGCTGCACGGACGGGTCGGGTAGCGAAGTGCTCGGTTCCCGCTTGCGCAGGAACAGAAACCGGCCGCACTACTTAAAGGATTTCTCGGATTCGCGCGAATGTCAAACGAACGGCGGCCGTTCACCCGCGCCGGCGGCAGCCTGACATCCGTTTGGGGATAGCGCCGCGGCAGGCGCCTGGAGCCTGATCGACCGGGTGGGACCTGTCGGAATTCACGGTCGTGCCGCGCGTCATCGGGTGCCCAGCGGGGGAAACCGATGGGGCATGGAGAGCCGGGGGCCGTGGTCAGACAACCCCGCCCTGGTGGTGGGGGTTTCCGGCAGTTCCGCCAAGATGGTGGCATCCAAGTCGGGCAGGACTTGACGCACTCGGGCGCGATCAACCCCCAGCTCCATGGCCTGCCGCAGATACCGCACGACACGATCTTGCTTGGCCGCGGTCCGGTCCAGCTTCCAGTGGAGCAGCGCCGCGTCCAGCAACAGCTCGCCGTGGGGAGGGCCGGTCTGGAGGGCCAGTTCCATATCCTGGAGGGCCAGCTGGCCGGCAGACCCGGCGCTGGCAGAACGGCCGCGGCGCGCGTGGGTTAACGCTCGGTTGCGATACGCCGTCTGACACTGGGGGTCAAGTTCCACGGCGCGGGACAGGCACTCGAGCGCCGACTGGATGGCGCCGCGATGCAGGGCGTTGTAACCGCGATTGTTCCACACCGCGGCATTCTCGTATTGATAATCGTCGCAGGCCAGCGTGTAGCAGCGATCCGCCTGCAGATTCGCGCCGACACAGTCGTGGCAATACCCGAGCCACGCGAAGGTCCAGCCCTGCGGGTGGAGCTCGGAGGCAGCCTCGAAGTCCGGAATCGCGGCAGTGCAGTGGCCGGCGGCCAGCAACGCCTGACCGCGGCCGATGCGCGGCTGGTAAGCGTCGGGCGCGGCGTTGCACGCGAGTGTGAAATGCTCCACGGCCGCGTCGAAATCGCCGCGCTGGAAGGCCTGTACGCCCGCTTCGTACGCGCGCTGCGCGCGCGGCACGTAGCGCGCCAGATGCGTCGTCGCAATCCCCGCCATCAGCAGCACGCTCAGGACGCCTCCGCCGAGGAGAAACCGCCGTCGACCGGCCCACCGGACAAGCCGTCGGCGAGACGAAAGCTGGCCACGCAGCTGCGCCGCCAACACGTGCGCGGAACGCGGACGCTCAGCGGGATCAACCGCCAGACACTGGTGGACCAGCCGTGAAAGGCCGCAGTTGGCGTGCGGGTTGAGTTGGTGGAGCGGGCGGCAGCCGCACGCTTGGCGCGCAAGCAGGTCTGCGGCGGCTTCCTGCGGCGAAGCGTCGGGCGGACGGTCACCGAACGGGAGCGTGCCGGAAAGCAGTTCGTAGAGAATCACGCCGAGCGAAAACAGATCGGTGCGAGGATCCGATTCCGCGTCCTCTACCGCCTCGTCCCGCGTCATGCTCCGGAGCTGTTCGGGCGACATGTAGGGCAAGGTGCCCCCCACGAACTGGCGCTCCAATTGGACGTCCGCCGACAGATTGAAGTCCAGGAGCATTGGGCATCCGGACGGCGTGAGCAGCACGTTGGAGGGCTTCAGGTCACGGTGGCAGACACCGGCCTGATGCGTGTGCGCCAGGGCCTCCGCCAGCTGGACGCCCAGATGCACCACACCGTCGATGTACGTCCCGCGCTGCAGGACAGGGTCGGGGAGAGCATAGGTTTCCGGGATGGACGTCACGATCGCTTCCTGCCGGGCGATCTGCAGGATGAGCCGGGCGGCCGTCGGCGGCCGGTTCTGGGCAAAACCGACGTCGAGCACGTCCAGCAGCGTCGCATGGCCCAGGTACGGCATGCACACGGCGGTGACGTGGGTGGCCGGGTCTTCGCTCACCGAATAGACCGGCACGATGCAGCGATGTGCGAGTCGGCCGAGCGTCTCGGCTTCCGCGCCGCCGTAGAGCGCCACTTTGACGACGACCAGCCGATCGCCCAACGCCGGTTGCGTGGCCAGATAGACGTGCGCAAAGGCGCCGCGCCCCAATTCGCGGACCAGTTGGAACCCCTGATACTCCGTGCCGACGGCCGGCCACGCCACCGGTTCGCACGCCAGGCTTTCCGCCAGCTGCGCATCTTCCTCGACACAGTCGTGTACCGCCAGCAGACGCGCCAGAGAACGGCGGCACGTGGGAAACCGATCGCAGAAGGACTCCAGCGACAAGGACTCGCCGGCTTCCTTGCGCAGGCAGTACTCCTCGTAGGCAAGGTCCAGCATGACGCTCTGGCGCGCGCGCAGGTCGGGAAATCGAGCGAGCACCTCGGCCGCGTCCGGCCGCCCCCCCGCCCGCCAGGTGCTGATCACCCGGTCGATGAGCGACTCGGCCGTCGAGAACGCTGACACGTCCATGGCTCACCCGCGTACGTTCGGTGAATCCACTGCACCGGCACCGTCCAGCCGCAACCAGCTCACAGCTGGGCCAGACGCGCGATCACCTTGCGCGCCGTCCGCTCGTGGATCCCCAACTGCTGACTGATCTCCAGAAATGTCGCGCCGCCAATGCGCATCTGCAAGATGGTGCGATCACGCTCCGGCTGGTCACGCATGTACCTTTCCCACTGCTCTCGCGCCATCGCAATCTGGCTGGGCGAGGACTGTTCCGGATCCACCCGCCGCCGCACCAGTTCCGACTCGTCCAGCGATCGCTCCTGAGTCACGTTGTACTTGGACAGCTTGATGCGGCGCCGGTATTCGACAATCACCTTGTGTCGCGCGACCGCCGCCAGGTAGCGCACCAGATCCTCGGGTTGCTGCAGATCCCACAGATTCCGCGGATTGCGGAAGACAGACGCCCACACCATCTGGACGAAATCCAGGGAGTCGAACTTGGACCGCATACGGCGGTCCAACCGACGGCGCACGACGCGTTGGACGTGCGGACCATACTCGGCGATCAGTTTCCAGACCGCTTCCGGGGAGCCGGCTCGGACCCCCGCCATGGCTGCTCGAAAGTCGTCACGCGCGTCGACCATCCTCGCCCCTCGATCGCCTTGCCCACTGACAGATTAGCAGAATCCCCGTGGGAACCGCCACTTCTTGAACGTGAAAAACTCCATGCGGCAGCGGCGGAAGTCCCCGCGTTGACGCGTCGTTTGACCCCGGGCTATGACGTACAACGCCTGCGGCGTGGAGACGACCGCCTGGCGGTGTTGTGCCCTGCGGTCACGGCTCCTGACCGCGAAGCGGTCATACGTCACAGCCCAGACATTGAGTTGTCGGGTCAAGTGGGCGCATGGGCCACGGCGTCGTGCGCGCGACCAGTTGTAAAACTCGTTGGGGGCAACGCTGTGGAGCATTTTCCCTCGAGAAAACGGGGGTTTCCCTCGCCGAGCCGAGGTGAGCGAAGCGGTCCAGAAACTCCGCAGGGCCGCAGGCCCGGTACAACCTCTGCCGGTGGCGCAAGCCACCGGTGCGCAGGCGAATCAACAACGATCAGGCCCGAAGGGCCGACACAAGCAGGTCTGTGTCGGCCCTTCGGGCCTGAAGGAGTTCTCACCGAGCATTCGACCGGGGCCTGTCGGCCCCGGCAGAGGCTGTGCCGGGCCTTCGGCCCTCGGCTCAGAATGCGGTGGGATTGCACGCAGCAATGTCCGCTTCGCGGCGGTGTGCACCACCGTCCGCCCGTCGGTAGGCGAACCCCAACGGGGTCCTACTCGGCTGTACAACCCCGTTGGGGTAGTGAGCGAGGTGGCAGCTGCGCACCCGGGGTGCGCGGCTACGCCGCGACCCCGGGCTATGATGTGCGACGCCTTCGGCGTCGATGTTCAGGCCCAGGCCCTGACTTGTGTAGAACAACGAGGCGTTGACGCGGGGGAGCGTCACCTTCGTCCTACGGCCGTCACGTGGCCAGCTGGGTGGACTTGTCTCGTTGCTGGCGGTAGTACTTCAGGCCTGGGAAGAAGAAGCAGGCCGCCGAGACGATGCCGAAGATCAGATGTTCGTAGCTCGGCCACACCGCCATCAGACCCGCGGCCACGAACATCGCCCCCGCCTGAATGTAGAACACGCCGGAGAGAATGCCGGCCTTGATCAGGAACACCATGCCGGCGATCAGGCCCAGCACGGGGGAGAGTTTGAGCGGGGGGAGGCCGAGGTAGGCTTCCAGCGGGAAGAGCGCGATGATGCTGACCAGGGCCGCCGCCCAGATATGCGCAATCTGCCGCTCAACAAACGTCACGGGTCCCTGGCGATGCCGCAGGGCCCAGAACACGGCGGCCCAGGTCCCGAACCCGGCCGTCCACAAATAGAAGTAGTACCACCGGTTCGTCACGCCGTTCCAGAACAGCACGTTGGTCGCGAGGCAGGCGACCAGCAGCGCCAGGCTGTGCCACATCCAGAGCACGCCCCAGTTCTCGAGCACCGTGGCATGGTGCGTCTCACGGAACCAGCGCGAAATGACTTGCGGGAACCGGCCCGTGCGGGCCGCAATCGGTTCATGGTTCAAGTAGGCTTCCAGATCGTCCGCCAGTGTGCCGGCGGTCGGGTACCGCAGATCGGGCGGCTTCTGCAGGCACCGCACCGCGATCAGCTCCAGGTCGCGGTCCACCTGGCGGTTGAGTTGCCGCGGCGGCACCGGCTCCTGCTCGATCACCTGCATGACGGCGTTGACCGGCGAGGCGGCCGGAAAGGGCGGTTGGCCCGTCAGCATGTGGTAGAGGATCGCGCCCAGGCTGTACACGTCGCTGCCGGGACCGACGCGGCGGCTGCCGGCCGCTTGTTCGGGGGACATGTAGGCCGGCGTGCCGACGACGGCACCGGAATGGGTCATGCTGTGTGGGTCGGTCAGTTGTTTGGCCAGTCCGAAATCCGTCACGTGCGGCTGGCCGGCTTCGTCGATCAGGATGTTCGACGGCTTGAGATCACGGTGCAGCACGCCCTGGCGGTGAGCGAAGTCGATGGCGCGGCTCACCTGGGCCAACAGCCTGGCCGCCTGTTGCGGCGGCAGCGGGCCCTCTTTGAGCAGGTCCGAGAGGGTCGGGCCCTTGATGTACTTCATGCTGAAGTACATCCGGCCGCGATCTTCTCCGACCTGATGGACCGGCACGATGCCCTCATGATCCAGCCGCGCAGCGGCCTGCGCCTCGGCGAGGAATCGCTCGCGATCTCCGCGTGAGGCGAGCGCACCGCGCAGGATCATCTTGACGGCCAGCTCGCGGTTGAGATTCACCTGCCGGGCGAGGTAGACGACGCCCATGCCGCCGCGGCCGATTTCCTCCAATAACTCGTAGTCGCCGACCCGCGCGGGCATCGTGTCGGCGTCCGACAGCACATCCGACTCGGCCTCCGCCGCGCTGCCGCGCGCCGCCGACCCGACCGCGTCGGCGACCAGCACCGCGCCCCACAGCTGCCGGAGTTCGGGAGCCAGGTCGGGATGCGCGCGGCACACGGCGTCGAGCTCGACGGCCTCGCCGCGCTGGGCCCGCTCCGACAGCTCCGACAACAGACGCGCCAGCCGCTGGTCGCGCTGCGACACCGGGTCGTCCGCGTCTGACCAGAGTTCCGAAGCCGCATTCACGTTGAGCACCCTGCCGTGCGGAGCACCCTCATTCACATCGAGTCGTTGTCGGCCGCCGGCGCGTGACCGGCTCGTGACGACTCGAGCAGCAGAGCGCGGAGGCGGCGGACCGCCCGCAGATAACGCATGCTGGCGGCCGGTTCGCTCAGCCCCAGCACTTCGGCCACCTCCATGTTGGACAACTGCTCGTAGTGCCGCATGACGATGATCTCGCAGTCCTGCTCGCCCAGCTGTCCCAGCGCCTGCTCGACCAGCTGCGCCATCTCCTGGCGCGTCGCCGCCGCCGCCGGCGTCAGCTCGGGGTCCTGCACGTGCAGGGCGAGCTGATACGTCGAGCGATCCGTAGCTGCCGGGACCGCCAACGATTGTTCCCGATCCACGCTGCGCTTGGCAGAAGCCCGATGCCGTCGGTGGGCATCAATGATGCGGTCCTTGGCGATCTGACGCACCCACAGGTGAAACGACATCGCGGGATTATCCAGGTACTGGGGCAGACGCCGATTCGCTTCCACCAGCACGTCCTGCACGATGTCGCTCACGTCCACGCGACCCTGGATCTTCTGGTCCAGCCGCAGGTGCACCATCCGCCGCAGCGCCTGGCGATGACGCTCCAACAACCGATTCACCGCGCCATCATCGCCCTGCCGCGCACCGCTGAGCAACTCCTGGGTCTTGAACTGGTCCGGCCACATGGCTCCTATTATCGCTTACCGTCCCCTCGGCTCACAAGTGCCGCCGCAGGGCGCGGCAGAGCGCCTGGATGTGGCCTGGTGTGTTGTACAGATGGCAGGACACGCGCAGGTAGAACTGGCCGGCCCACTCCATCACCGGCACCTCGATCCCGTCCCGCTCGCTCAAAGCCCGCTGCAGCGCCGGCGCGTCGAGCGGAGGCAGTGGCAGGGACACCATCGAGCCGTACCAGGTCGGGCTGTCGGGCACCGGCGGCGTCAACCCCGTCAGCGCACCGATCCGCTCGCGCGCATACTGCGCCAGTGCGTGCGTCCGATGGCGAAACGCCGACAGGCCCACGCGGCGAAGAAAACCGATCGCGTCCGGCACCGCAAAGAACCCGGACGGGTCCCGCGTGCCCGTCCAGATGTGCTCGTCGCTCCAACGCCGCGGCGACTCGGGCGGGAGCCGGCCCCAGCTCAACAGCACCGGCTCGAACCCCGCCTGCTGCCGCGGATGCACGGCCAGGAAACCCGAGCCGAAGGGGGCGGACAGCCACTTGTGACAGCTGGCCGCGTAGAAGTCGCAGTCGAGCGCCGCGATCTCCAGCGGCAGTTGGGCAATCGCGTGCGGGCCGTCGACACATACGGCGATGCCACGCCGCCGCGCCTCGCGACAGATCGCCAACACCGGCAGGATCACCGCCGTCGGCGACGTGATGTGACTGACCACCACCAGCTTCGTGTGCTCGTGGACCGCTGCAAACAGCGTGTCCACGACCTGGTCCGCAGACTCAAACTGCGGCGGCAAGACGGCGGTGACCGGCCCTGCCGTGCCGGCACGCCGACACGCCCGTTCCCAGATCCGCCGTACCGCACCGTACTCGTGATCGGTCAGCACCACTTCGTCACCCGGCCGCAGCACCACGTGGGCGGCCACGAGGTTCATCGCCGCCGTGGCGTTCTCCACCAGGATCACGTCTTCGGCCGCCGCGCCTACAAAGGCAGCCAGCGTCGAGCGTGCAGCGAACCACTGCGCTGCGAACCGCCGCACGAACAGGTCCATCGGCTGCGCATCGAGTTGCCACTGCCAGGCCTGCCGAGCCGCCTGTACCGCGCGGGGCGGCGGACCGAACGAACCATGGTTCAGGTAGATCGTGCCCGCACGCAACGCCCAGTGGCCCTGCCAGCAGCCCCACGCCTCGGCATCGTCCCACGGGGGAACGGTCAAGTCACGGAACATCGGTCGCCTGCTGCTCGGACGGCGCCTGGGATGCCGCGGCACCCGCCGCCCCCTCGGCCGAGACAGAGTTGCTCAGCCGTGACTGCCAGCCGCCCCCCAGGGCCTTGTAGACCGCCACCAGATTGATCGCCACCTTGCCCTGACTCTGCGCCAACGCGTCGTCCTGCAGGACCAGGGCTCGCTGCGAGTCCAAGACACGCTGATAGTCAATCACTCCCTGCTCGTACAGGTTGAGTCCGATCTCCAGCGAGCGGGTGACGTCCGCGACCGCCTGACGCAGGAATTTGACGCGCTGCTGCTCGCGCAGGTAACCCGTAATCGCGTCCTCCGCCTCCCTGTGGGCCGCCAGCACCGACTGCTGATAAGCGAGTGCCTCCTGCTGGAAGCGGGCGTCCTGGGCGCGGACATGGTTGAGAATCCGGCCGTAATTGAGAATGTTCCACTGCAGTCCCGGCCCGACGCGCCCCCCCAGACTCGACCAGCGGAACAGATCGCTGAACTGCTCAGCCTGAAACGAAATCGTGCCGGTCAGCGCCAAATGCGGATAGAACTCCGCCGCAGCCACGCCGATCCGCGCCGATTGCGCCGCCACCTGCCGCTCGGCCCGCCGCACATCGGGGCGCCGCCGCAACAGGTCGGCGGGAATCCCCACCACGACTTCCGGCGGCGGGGCCGGGATCGCGGCCGGTTGGTCCAACAAGGGATCGAGACTGCCAGGTGTCGTCCCCAGGAGGAGGCAGAGCGTATTGCGCATCCGACGGCGCGCTTCCTCAAACTGCGGGACCAGAGACTCCGTGACGGCCAGCAGGGCCGATGCCTGCCGCACGTCCAGTTCGCTCACGATACCCTCCTGGAACCGCCGCTCGATAATTTCCAACGCGCCTCGCTGCAGCGCGACGTTGTTGCGCGTGTAAACCAGTTGCTCCTCAATCGTTCGCAACTGCACGTACGTCGCCGCCACCTCGGCCTGCAGGATCACAAGCACATCGTCGTAGTCCTCGACCTGCGCCTCCAGGTGCGCGTCCGCGGCCTCAATCCCCCGCCGAAACCGCCCCCAGAGGTCCAGTTCCCAGGCCATGTCAAACCCGACACCCCAGTCGTCAAACTCCCGGTTGCCGGGAAACTGGCCGAACGGATACATGTTGTCGCTGAACTTGCTCCGCGAGTACGTGCCCGTCATGCGCTGACTCTGCGGCCACAGGCTTCCCGCCGCCATGCCCCGCTGAGCACGTGCCTCGAGAATCCGCCAGCCGGCGCTCTGCAGCGGCAAGTTCTGCTCGCACGCGGATGTGACGAGCCTGTCGAGGACGGGGTCGCGAAACACCGTCCACCACGCGCTGTAGTCCGCCTCGCCAGGGCGCAGGCTGGGGTCGGCGCCGTCCAGCCACGCCGAGGCTACCGGGGTGGCCGGGCGGCCATAGTTCGGACCGACCTTGAACCCGTTGTGCCACCACTGGCGGGTCGACGTGCAACCGGACAAGCCAGACAGCAGGACAACGAACCCCAGCACGATCCCCACGCGGCACGGCACGCAACCGCGCCGCCGCCACCTCGCTCGGTTGACTCTTCGTCCAGGTCGATCCGGCCCCGCTCCGGACGGTGCTCTGCGGCAACTGGGCATCCGACCACGCCCTCCTTGTGCGAAGAACCGCTATTTCCGGCACGCGCGCATCATCCGCGCTGTGTGGAATCATCGGCATAATCCGCGCAGATGATGACCATAAGTTCTCCTAAATGAATTCATCGGTATTGACGAAGTACTGTATGGTCACCTAAGATGACTTCACAGTCATTGTCTTAGTCGCAAGAGTCGTTTTCTGTGGCGGCGGATGCAGGGGAGCAGGGCCATGGCGAGCCTGTCGCAGCGGCGCAAGGAGCTGCTGGATTCCATGATGCGTGATGCGGTGTACGAGGGTGCCGTCGCGGTGCTGACCCGACACGGGTTGAACGGCACGACGATGGACCGCGTGGCGGAGGCCGCCGGCATGGCGAAGGGGAGCCTGTACAACCGGTTTCGCAGCAAGCAGGAGCTATTGGAGTTCGTGCACGAGCGGGCGGTGACGCCGATGCGTGAGGCGTTGGCCGAGATCGTTCAGGACGAGATGGGGGCGGCGGAGAAGTTGGTAGCGATTTCGCGGATCTGGCGGGAGTACTTGGGGGCGCATCGGGCGGTCTTTGAGTTTTTGATCAGCGACCTGGCGGCGCATCGGTTACTCAAGGACACCGCGCAAACTTCGCGCAGCTCGGTGGTCGACGACATGGCGACGATCGTGGAGCAGGGGATGCGCGAGGGGGTATTTCGGTCGATAGATGCCCGGGCGGTGGCGGAGATGTTTGTCAGCGCGTCGATCGGGATGGTGGAGCAGGAGTTTGCACGGGGCCAGCCCCGGTCGATCGACGACGCGGTGGAGGTGCTGCTCGGTGTGTTCTTGCGGGGACTATCGGTATCCGGGCCCGCGTATGCGAGTTCCGGGTTGGGGGGTGATACAGATGAGCGCTAAGCACGACGGGGGGAACGCTGCCGCTACGGCCGCGCGGAGATCGCGCGCTTGGACCGGTGTGATACGCACGGTGGTCACTGTGGTTGGGCTGGTTGTCTTGGCGTTGGTGGGGCTCGCGGTCCAGGCGTTGTGGCCGGCGGCGCGGGCGACCGGCGACACGGGAGCCGCGGCACCCAGCGAAAAGCAGGTCTCGGTGGTGCTGACGGCGGCCCGGGAGATGGCGTTTCCTCAGGCGGCGGTTGTGTCGGGCTCGGTGCAGGCGAAGAACTATGCGCTGGTATCGGCCCGGGTGCCCGGTTCGTTGGACGCTGTGTTTGTCGACGAGGGGGACGTGGTGGAGGCGGGCCGGACGAAGTTGTTTCAGACGGACTCGCTGAAACTGACCAAGGCGGTCGCGATCGCGCGCCAGGGGCTGCAGGTGGCGGAGTTGTCGGTCAAGGAGAAGGCGGCGAGTCTGGAACAGGTTCAGGCGGACCGGCAGCTGGCCGAGGTCGACCTGGAGCGCTATCGCAACCTGGTCCGCGACAACGCGATCCCGCGGCAGTTGTTTGACCAGCAGGAGACGCGGGCGACGCAGGCCGGGGCGATGGTCAAACATGCGGAGGCGCTGCTGGAGCTGGACAAAGCCAAGCTGGCGCAGGCTGAGGAGTCGCTGCTGATGGCCGAGAAGGATTTGGCCGATTCACTGGTGGTCGCGCCGATTTCCGGGCGCGTCTCCGAGCGGTTCAAGGAGCCGGGCGAGATGGCGGCGCCGGGGACGCCCGTGTTGAAGATCGAGGATCTGTCCCGGTTGGAGATTTCGGTCTTTCTGCCGGAAGAGTATTTCGCGCTGGTGGTGCCGGGGCAGACGCCGCTGGAAGCGCGCGTCAGCGGCGGGGACCTGGAGGCACGGCCGGTGGCCTACAAGAGTCCCACGATCAACGCCAAGCTGCGCACGTTTGAGGTCAAGAGTCTCATCGAGTCCCCGCCGCCGGGCGTCGCTCCCGGGTGCCTGGCCGAGGTCAGGCTTGTGTTGGACCAGCGGCAGGGTGTCGGTGTGCCGACCGCGGCGATCCAGCAGCGCGGCGGCGCCAGGGTCGTGTTCGTGGTGGAGGACGGCCGGGCGCGGATGAAGCCCGTGGAGACGGGCCGCGACAGCCAGGGTTGGACGGAAGTTCTCGCCGACGGACTGGCCGTCGGCACGCCGGTGATCAGTATGGGTCAGCAGTTGGTCACGGACGGCACACCGGTGTCCGTCGTGGCGGAGGGCACACGATGATCCTCTCGGACGTGTCGATCCGCCGCCCGGTGGCCATGAGCTGTCTGATCATCGGGCTGACCCTGTTGGGTTTCAATTCCTACCGCAAGATGGGGCTGGAATTGATGCCAAAGGCCGAAATCCCGTACGTCACGATTGTCACGGTCTATCCCGGTGCCGCGCCGGAGGAGCTGGAGACGGACGTGGCCAAGCGGATCGAAGATGCCGTCGTGTCCATCGACGGACTCAAGCACGTCAGCTCCACGTGCATGGAGAACCTCTGCCAGACGTTTCTCGAGTTCCAGATGGGCGTGGACGTGGACATCGCGGCCACGGATGTCCGCGAGAAGCTGGATTTGATCCGGGCCGACATGCCGATCGACGTGGAAGATCCGATCATCCAGAAGTTCGACATCAATGCCAAGCCGATCGTGACCTTGGCCCTGACCGGCGACGTGCCGTTGGACGAGCTTTACGACTATGCCGACAACACGCTGCGCGACCGGCTCACCGTGATCGCCGGGGTCGCGGACGTGCAACTGATCGGTGGTGCGCAGCGGCGGGTGCATGTCGAGCTGGATCGGAATCGGCTTGCGGCCCGCGGGCTGTCGACCATGCACGTGGTGCAGGCGATCGAGCTGGCGGTCCGGACGATCCCTTCCGGCCGCGTGCGCGAGGGGACCACGGAATACGCCGTCAAGTTCGATGCCGACTACGATCAGGTGGCGCAGTTGGCGGACCTGGAGATCGCCAACGAAAACGGACAGCGGTGTCACATCCGCGATGTCGGTGACGTGTCGTGGGCCACGGAGGAGTTGCGTCAAGCGGCGTTGCTCGACGGCCAGCCCTGCATTGCGATCAAGGTCGTCAAGAAAGCAGACGCCAACGCGGTGCAGGTCAGCGATGCGGTCCGGGCGGGCATCCAGCGGCTGAACACCGAGCTGCCGGGCGGCATGCGGATCGACTGGATCGAGGACGACGGCACGTTCATCAAGGCCAGCAACGAGAGCGCGTGGGTGAACGTCTTTCAGGGCATCGTGCTGACCGCGGCGATCCTGTTCCTGTTCCTGTACAACCTGCGGGCGCTGCTGGTGGTCTCCATCACGATGCCGTTGACGATCGTGATCGGGCTCTTCTTCATGCACGCCGTGGGCTACACGCTCAACACGTCGACGCTGATCGCCATCGGCATGTCGGTGGGCGTGCTGGTGACCAATTCGATCGTGGTCCTGGAAGCGATCGTCAAGCGACTCGACGAACTGGGGGACGCGCGACAGGCGGCGGCGCTGGGCGCCAAGGAGGCCTTCATCGCGGTGCTGGCCAGTGCCGGGACGAACGTCGTCGTGTTGTTCCCGTTGGCGGTGATGAAGACCCGCATCGGGCTCTTCATCGGTCCGCTGGCGATGACAATGTTCATCATGACCGTGGTCTCGCTGTTCATTTCGTTCACGCTCACGCCGATGCTCTGTGCGCTGCTGCTCAAGCCGCGGCAGGCGGCGGCGCGCTCGCCGTTGGCGCTCCTGGAGCGGGGTTGGAACTGGGGTTTCGACGGTCTGATCGAAGGGTACCGGCGCGTGCTGCAGTTCAGCGAACGGCACCGCTGGGCGGCCGTGCTGATCATCGCCGGCGTGCTGGCGCTGTTTGTGCACTCCCTGTGGCTCGGTGGCCGGCTCGGCACGTCCGCCTTTTCCGACTCCGACCGGGGCGCCGTCTACCTGCGGCTGGAATTCCCCACGCGCTATCGGCTGGACGAAACGGTGCGCCGCGTCCGTGAGGCGGAAACCCGGATGGAGGGACTGCCCGAGAAGCGGCATATCCTGAGCACGGTCGGCAAGGTGGAGGCGATTCTGGGGCAGTCCAGTGAAGGCGTGTACCTGGCCCAGATTCTGCTCAAGTTCTCGGAGCGGACGGAGCGCACGCTGACGATCCGCGAGATCATGGACGACATTCGCGCCCGCATGGAAGGCTTTCCGGATGCGATCGTGGGCGTGAGCCAGCCGTCGATGATCGGGGGCCAGACCAATCCAATCGAGCTGGAGATTGCCGGTGAGCAATTGGACCGGCTCGATAGCCTGGCGCGGAGGACGCAGGAGCTCGTCCAGACGCTGCCCGGCGTTCTGGATCCCGACACCAGTGTCCGTCCGGGCAAGCCGGAGATTCGCGTGCTCCCGCGGCGGTCGATCCTCAGTGACATGGGCATGCCGGTCGTGCCGCTGGGACTGACCCTGCGTGCCAACCTCGAGGGGCTCAAGGCGGGCACGTTCAAACAAGGGGCGCGCAGCTATGACATCGTGGTCAAACTGGCCGAACTGCCGGGCAAGGAACAAGTCCGCAATTTCCAGCTCCCGGGGACCGCCGGACATCCGCTGGTGCTGACCAGTCTGAGCGACGTCGTGGAACGCGAGATGCCGATCCAGATCATCCGCAAGGATAAACGCCGCGTGGCCAAACTCTATGCGCAGCTCAATGAGCAGAAACTGCCGCTCGGACTGGCGGTGACCCGGATCAGCTCGGTCATGGATCAGCAGGTGGAGCTGCCGCCTGGCTACGGCTACAGCTTCGCGGGCACGTATGAGTTCATGGCCGAGGGGCAAGGCGGCCTGCGGGAAGCAGGCTGGATCGCCATGATGCTGGTCGTGTTGACGCTGGCTGCGATCCTGGAATCCTTCCGGCAGCCGGTCATCATCCTGGTCACGATCCCGCTGGCCGTGATCGGCACGGTCTGGGCCCTGGCCGCGGCCGGGCAGAGTTTCAGCATCTTCGTGATCATGGGCATCGTCATGATGATCGGCATCGTCGTGAACAACGCGATTCTGATCATGGACCAGTTCAACGTGTTGGTGCAGCAGGGTGTGCACCGGCACAAGGCCATGATTCAGGCGTCGTGCGAGCGATTTCGTCCGATCGTGATGATCACGCTCGCCGCGGTCCTGGGCATGCTGCCCATGGCGCTGGGCACAGGTATTGGAGCCGAAATGCGGACCGGTGTCGGGATCGCCTCGGTCGGCGGCATCCTCGTGTCCGGCATCCTCACGCAGATCACGATGCCCGTCCTCTACGACCTGTTCACGCGCAAAGGGGGCGGTACGCGCTGAGTCAGCGTTCAGGCGGGCTGTAGGTCGCGGCAGCGGCCGAGTCACCCATCTCGGTCAGCAGCCGCTGGAGTCCGGTCAGGTTCTGCCGCAGGGACTCTTCCGCGTCGAGCTCCACGCGATGATCCAGGATGCCGATCGGACCGCGGTAGCCGGAATCGCGGATCATCTCCAGCACGCGCCGGTCTTCCTGACCCTGGCCCACCGGCAGGATTTTTTCCCCGCCGATCGTCATGCCGTTGAGATTGACGCACGTCAGATACGGCAACATCTGCGCGAACGCGGCCGGAAACCGCCCCAGGTGCTCGTGCCCGTGATGAAAGTTGTAAACGATCCCGACCGCGTCGGACCCCGACTCCCGCCGCAGCCATTGAACCATCGCCACCATGTTCTCCGGCTCGCCGGACCAACCCCCGTGATTGTAGAGGGCCAGGCAACAGCCGAGCCGCTTCGCTTCCGCGACGTAGGGCAGCAGGGTCCGGGCGTTGACCGCCACACGTTCTTCAGGTGTTCCCGCTTCCGCCGCCGGCGCAATGACCCACAGCTGAGGATGTAGGTGGTACTTCTCAATCAGCGCCATCATGGACCGGTACGCCTCGCCGTCCGCCGCCGGACACCAGTAGGCGAAGAACTCGATGCCCTGCGCCTGGAGCGCCTGGATCTCGCGTTCAAAGGTCGGAATGTGTTCGTCCCGCCAATCGTAGGCCAGCCGCGTCAGTCCGAGCCCTTTGAGCATCGCGGCACGCTCCTCCGGCCCGCGCCGGCTGGCGTCGAAGGGCACAATGCACCAGGCCACGAGTCTGTCCTTGGCGAACAAGGGATGGTCCGCCGGCGGCTCCGCGGCTCGTGCGGCCACGGGCAGGGCAGCGACCAGACACAACGACAACAGCGCGCCGGAAGTCCGGTGGCGATTCCAGAGGAGAACCATGGTGTGGGGGCTCCCGCGAGTAGGAGGAAGGTGACCGGGCAGGATTCAACGGGTCTCAAAATCGGGTTCTCTATTCTGCCATCCCGCCGCGTGTCCGCCTAGTGCTTTGTCACAGCCACCCCATCCCAAGCTCAAGCCGTGACAGAGCACGGGTCTCCGCCGTCGGGATCCTTGTGCAACGTTCGGCGGATGTCTAAAGTTGACGGAGGTAAGGAGTGGCACGTGGTGGCATGGGTGCGAGTCGGGTCGGTAGCCGCTTTGCTGGTCGTGCTGGGCCAGCGCGCGCTGGACGCTCAGACGCTGCAGTTGCCGACCCTGCGCTTCTTCTCCGTCCAGACATCGGTGCTGGCACCCGATCGCGGTGGTGCCATGCTCGGCGGAGTCACCCGTTCGCAAAGCCGCAGCCAGGCGGCGGGCGTGCCGGGTGTCGCGGGGCTGCCCGGTCTGGGACGTTTGACGCGCAACCGAGGGATCGATCGAGTGGACGCGGCCGGCACGGTGTCGGTACACGCAACGGTGATCGACCATGCCGTCCTGGATCAGGCGGTGTTGGCCGAGGCGGCGCGGCGGCGCGCTGGCGGCAGCCGCGTGCCGGCGGTCGGCAGTCTGTCGGCACGGTATCGGCAGGCTGCGGAGCGCACCTCAGCGCAAGGCGTGCTGCGGAGCGTCGCCGAAATCCGTCGGGAGCAGACTGCCCGCCGGCCGTAGCGCCCTGTTTACGTACCCGCCTCCGGCTGGTCTGCCGCGGCATGGGCCGTCTGTTTGTAGGTCAACACGGGGCACGGCGCGCGCCGGACCACCGCTTCGGCCACGCTGCCCATGAGCAGCCGCGTCAGACCTGTGCGACCATGGGTCCCCATCACGATCAAGTCGGCCTTTTCCTCCTCGGCCAGTCTTGCGATGGCGGTCGAAGGGTCGCCGGTGATCAACTTGTGTTCGCAGGGGACGGCCGGATCGGTGGGCACCACCTCCTGGAGCATGCGTTGCAGGTCGTCGCTGGCCGGGTCTGGCACGCCGTAGTACATCTCACCGCCGCCGTACGCGATGGGCGGCTCCTCGACGTGGACGATCAACAATGTGGCACCCGAGTCGCGTGCCAGCGACGTGGCGAGTCGCAGCGCCGCATCGCCGCAATGCGAAAAGTCGGTCGGAAAGAGGATTTTTTTCGCCTGCATCGTGTCCTCCCGCCGCTTGAGTAACGCTCCTGGTCCCATACCACTACTCACCATGTTACGCCGTTCCCGGCCGGAATACCACGCCGAGGGGGTTCAATTCGGCCTGGGCGGCTCGGCCCGCCGTCGGAGGATGACAGTGCGCAACGCCTGGAATACCATGGGAGATGTGTGCGGTTTTGGGGCGCAGCGTTGCGTCGTGGTGCGCGGATATGGACGACACGATGGCCGAGGTCACGTCGCTCAACCTGCTGATCGTGGACGATGACGACGGTTTCCGTCAGGCGCTGGTGCACCGGTTTCTGCGGCGCGGGTATCAGGTGCAGGACGCGGCGAATGCCGAGCAGGCGATGGATCTCGCGCAGCGGCAGGGTTTCGATGTGGCGATCTTCGACGTCGTCCTGCCGGGCATGTCGGGCTTGGCGCTCTTGGAATGGTATATCCAAGGGCAAACGGACTGCGAAGTGATCATGCTGACCGGCCAGGGCACGATTGAGACGGCCGTGGAAGCAATGAAGCTCGGTGCATACGACTACGTGACCAAGCCTGTGCCATTGAAAGATCTGGAGACGCTGGTCGGAAAGGCGTACGAGCGGCGTCAGCTCAAGAAGGAGAACGAGCAGTTGAAGCTGTTGCTGCGGCGGAGCCTGCCCGAGCAGGTGATGATCGGCCAATCGCCGGCGATGCGCGAGATCTACCGACTGGTTGAGCGGGCGGGGCCGAGCGACAAGGCGATACTGATTCAGGGTGAGAGCGGCACGGGCAAGGAGCTGGTGGCGCGCGCGCTGCATCGCCACAGCCGCCGGGCGGATCGGCCGATGGTGGTCATCAACTGCGCGGCGCTGCCCGAGTCGCTGCTGGAGAGCGAGCTGTTCGGTCATGAGAAGGGGGCCTTCACGGGAGCGGTGAGCGCGAAGCCGGGGCTCTTCGAAGTGGCGGATGGCGGCACGCTGTTCATCGACGAGATTGGCGAGATGCCCGCCGCGCTGCAGGCCAAACTGCTCCGCGTGCTCGAAGACGGCTCCCTGCGCCGGATCGGTTCGATCAAGGAGCGGCGCGTGAACGTGCGGCTGCTGACGGCGACCAACTGCGACCTGGCACGCCAGGTTGTCGGCGGCGGTTTCCGCGAGGACCTGTACTATCGCATTAACGTCATGTCGCTGGAGTTGCCACCGCTGCGCCAGCGCGCCGGAGATATCCCGCTGCTGCTGCGTCACTTCCTCGGGCCCGGCTGGGAGATCGAACCGCCGGCGGTGCAGATGCTCGAGCGTTATGACTGGCCGGGAAACGTGCGCCAGCTGATCAACGCCGTGGAGCGCGCGCGGATCATGGCCGACGGACGCGTCCTGCGGGTCCGGGATTTCCCGCGGGAAACCACCGAATATCAGCCGCTCGATCCGCTGGAGGCGCTGCAGCGATACGACGACCTGGCCACCCTTGAACGCGCCAAGATCGTCGAAGTGCTGCGCCGCGAGCGGGGCAACAAGACGCGTGCCGCCAGGTCGCTGGGGATCGACCGCCGCAAGCTCTACCGGCTGGTTGAAAAGCACCGCATCGAATCGGCCGAACTCGAACGCGCCCTGGCCTGACTCCCGCCGGTCCGGCGCATTCACGCGACACGGGATATCACGAAGTAGATGCCGCCAATCAAGACCGACACGATCAGGACCGAGATCACCGTCAGGTCGCCCGCCAGTACCAGCCGGCCGGTCGTCGCCAGATAGATCAAATAGGGCGCGACGACGATCAGTCCCATCCAGATCGCCAGCAACGTGATATAGCGGAAAATCTCGGCCCGATCCGAGCGTTCGCGCAGCGCCTTGGCCTCCGCCTCGCGGTCGCGCGCGAGCTTGCGCACCTTCGTCTTGTCCTTCCCCATGCTGGTCAGTCGCGAATTGAACGACAGGACGAGCCGGCGGTTACACCCGTGGCACGTGGTCGGCGGCGGATCGACGACGTGCCCGCAGTACGGGCACACGCGTTCCACCTGGCGCTGCGCGACCGCCTCGAGCAAACCGTTCACCTGTCGCGCAGGCACCCACTGGGAATCGTCTTTGCGAATCAGCGTGTCTTCCTTGACTTGTCCCGCGCGGACTTTGTCGAGCAGCTGACGTCCGCTCAACGGCCCGACCACATCATTCATGATTTGGTAATACCACTCGGTCGCCATCTTCCCATCGGTCCCGCGAGTCTGTTCGACAGTCGGCATCATGGCGTAGGAGGCCACGCGGCCGCGCAAGGCCGCGTACCTCGGCTCCGGCGGGTTCGTTCCGGACTGTCCGCCCGCTGCACCGTTCCGGCTCATCGCCCGCCCCTGGCCCGGATCGCTGCGCGGCGAACGGTCGTCCCAGAAATCGCAAAATGAGCGTGCATTTTTGCTCTTCTCGGTTCACCTGGCAAGCATATTGAGCGAAACCACCTCGCGCAAGGCTTCACCTGTTGTACGCCATGTCGCGCCGCCGGTTCGTAGGGATGCCGACGGCCGGCCGCTGGCGGCGGTGCCGACCGGCCGGGCGGCCCCTCCCATTGATACTAGTTCGCCCACCCGGCCAGTACCCGGCCCGGCGGCCGAAAAAAGCCGGAAAACCAGTCCGGTCGGACCGCGCAATCGGACCCTCAGGGCGGCCCTGGGCCTCGCCACGCACCGCGTGACGGACCGAGACGTCCGTCCTACGGTGAGGGCCTCGGACAGGCACTGAGCGTCAGCTGCTGCTGATAGGTCGGCACGGCGGTGGGCCAGCCCCACCGCGTGGAGATTTCGCCAGCCAGGTGGGCGGCCGCGTCGGCATCGCCGTGCGTGAGGAACACGTGCTGCGGCGGACGTCTCAGATGGCCGATCCACCGCAGCAGCGCCGCGCGATCGGCATGGCCGGACACGCCGTCCAGCTGCCGGACCTGCGCTCTCACTTTCCACTCGCGGCCATGGATCCGGACAAACGGATGCCCGTCGAGCAGTTGTCGCCCCAGGGTGCCCTGGGCCTGGTAGCCGACAAACAGAATGGTCGACTCGGCACGCCCCACGTTCTGCCGCAGGTGATGCTTGATCCGCCCCGCCGTGCACATCCCCGACGGCGCCATGATGATGCTCGGCGCGCGACGGTCATTGATCGCCTTCGATTCGGCGACGCCACGGACCAGCTGCAGGCCCGGGAACCGCAGCGGCGGCTCGTTCGCCGTGATCAGCGCCCAGGTCTCCGCGTCAAAGCACTCCGGATACTTCCGGAAGATCGCCGTCACGTCCGTGGCCATGGGGCTGTCGAGAAACGTGTCGACACGGGGAATGCGCCGGCCGTGAACCAGCCGAGCCAGGTGGTACACCAGTTCCTGGGCCCGTTCGACGGCAAACACGGGAATCACCAGGTTGCCCCCGCGGCGGAGCGTTTCCTGGACGATCTGTTCCAGCTGGTCTTCGACCGCACCGTGATCGTTGTGATCGCGATCACCATAGGTGGACTCCATGACGACGTAATCGGCTTCGGTAAAGAGCGTGGGATCCCGCAGCAGCGGCTTGCCCCACTGGCCGATATCCCCGGAGAAAATCACGCACAGCTCCCCCTGCGGCTGGCGCACCCGGAACTCGAGCATGGCCGAGCCGAGAATGTGGCCGGCATCGTGGAAGGTCACGGTAACTCCTTCCGCGACCGTGACGGGCTGGCCGTAGGCGATTCCTTCCAGCAGCGGCAACGTTTTCTCCACGTCCGTCTCGGTGAAGAGAGCGAGCTCCGGGTAGCGACCCCGGCGTCCCTCACGGTCGTGCCGTTTCTTCTTGAAGCGCACGTCTTCCGACTGGATCCGCGCCGCGTCGCGCAGGATCACTTCGGCGAGTTCCACGGAGGGGTGCGTGCAGAAAATGGGGCCGCGAAACCCCTCGTTGACCAGCCGCGGGATCAGACCGCAATGATCCACGTGCACGTGGGTCAGCACCAGCGCGCGAATGTCCTGCGGCCGGACGGGGGAGGGCAACCAGTTCCGGTCCAGGTACGGTCGTTCCTGGAACATGCCGCAGTCGATCAGGAGCTTATCGGACTCGGTTTCGAGACAGTAGCGCGAACCTGTCACCTGCTGGTTGGCCCCAAGGAAGTGCAGCTTCATGGCTCCCTCAAAACTCGCCCGTCTGGGTCTGAAAGTGCGTCGGTTTCCCCAGGGTCGGTCCCCCGTGCGCGACCCACTGGGCGGTCCAGTCCATCATCCAGGATGCTGGCATGTCCGGAGGACCCAACATCGTGTACGCCGCCTGGGCATTGCTCAGCAGCGCCGTCTCGCCTTCGCGGCCGACAAACTGCACCGGCCGCCCGAGTCCGCGCGCCAGGCGCTGGGCGACGTCGCGCGTACTCAGGATGTCCGCTCCCGCCACGTTCAGGATCCGCGCAGGGCTGGTGGCGTGCTGCAGGGCGAGGAGTGTCATGGCGTTGGCATCGGCCAGCCAGATCACGTTGACGGCGCCCATCGTCACATCGACCGCCTGGCCGGCCTGGATCTGCAGGGCCAGATCGACCAGCACGCCGTAGCGCAGCTCGGTGGCGTAGTTGAGCCGCAGCACCACGACCGGCGTCCGCTCGCACGCGCTGAAATACTCGTAGACCCGCTCGCGGCCTAACGCGGCCATGGCGTACTCACCGTCCGGGCGCGGCGGGTCCGTCTCGCGGCTGCCGCCCGACTCGCGTGGCACCATCCCGTACACGTTGCCCGTGGAGAACGCCACGAGCGGACGTCCGCGATAGCGGCGGCAGATCAGGTCCGGAATGCAGCAGTTCGTGGCCCAGGCCAGGTGGGGCGCGTCGCGCGTGCCGAACTTGTACCCCGACAGGGAGACCACGCCGGCGGCATCGGGCAGGGCCGCGACCTGGCGCTCGTCGAGCAAGTCGCAGACGCGGGTGCGAACGCCCCATTGCTCCAGTCGCTGGCGCACCGCAGGATCGCGGAAGCGCGAGACCCCCACGATAGTCCGCGATCCACCGGCCAGATCGCACGCGCGGCGGGCCATCCGCGCCATGGTCGGACCCATCTTGCCGCCCACACCCAGGAAGATGAGGTCCCCGTCGAGCTGACGCAGGGCGTCCACCACCGCATCGGTCGGTCGACTCAGCTGCTCCTCGAGCTCCTCGAGGGTCCGGGGACACGGTGGTGGAGGCGGCAGGTGCGATGACAACTCAGGCCAATCCGCGCATTTGCAGGTGTACGAGATCGTCCGCCGTCAGCCGCTGCCGGTCCTGGGCCGTCAGGTGGGCCACGCCCGCCAGGGCGAGCATGAAGAGCTCATCGGGCGAGAACCGCCGTTTGTCTTCCTGCGTCATCGACACGACCTTGCGCAGCGCCAACACGAATAACTCGTCCGACGACAGCCGGGTCTTCTCCTGGTCGGTCAACTCGATCGCTTTCCGCAGGGCGAGCACGAACAGGTGATCGCTGTCGAGCGCCGCGCGGTCGGCCGGCGACAGTCTGCCGCCGCGAAGCGCTTGCACAAACGCCAGGTCGGCTTGCATGGTGGCAGGTTCTCCGCAAGGGGTCACACGACCCACGCCGGCCATCATACCATGCCGCCGCGCCGCGCTGAAGCTGCAGAGCCGGCTTCAGCCTGCCTGCCCCCACCGGCGCGCATCGGTCTGCTGCAGCAGCTGCCGGATCGCGGCGAGCACCAGGTCCGCGCTCAGCTCACGCAGGCAGCGCTGATGTGCCAGGGGGCACACGCGCTGGCCGCAGGCAATACAGGGCAGATCGCGCTGCAGATGCATCGCCGCGGGGTGATAGTTGTCACTCCACCGCGGGTCCGTGGGACCGAAGAGCGTCACGGTCGGGACGCCGAAGGCAGCGGCCAGATGGCGCGGTCCGCTGTCGGTCGTCACCAACAGGCGGCCTCGGCGAATACAGGCCTTGCTCACACCCAGGCTCAGCCGCTCCTCGGCCAGGCTGACGACGCGCGGATGCCGTGCCAGGCGGCAGATCGCGCGGGCCGCCTCGCGTTCGGCCGGGCCGCAGAGCACCAGCACGGGAAACTGCTGGTAGGCCAGCCGCCGCGCCAACTCCGCCGCACGCGCGCTCGGCCAGGTCTTGGCCGAGCCGTACGCGCCGCCCGTGTTGAGCAGGATGACGGGGTCGCCGGCAGTCCAGCCAAACTGCCGCCAGATCCCGTCCGCCGCGCGTTCTTCCTCCGGCGTCGTGGCCAGCGACGGACGTGGGGAGTCGGCCGGGCAACCCAACACACCGACGACATCCAGATAGTGATCGACCGCCGAACGGGGCCGCCGCACTCGCCCGTCCCGCGGCTCGTCCAACGCGTCAGTCAACAACGCGCGACGACCGTGCCGGGCGAAGCCAATGCGGCGCGGCGCACCCGACAACCGGGCGAACAGGGCCGTCGAGAACGAATTGGTCAGCAGCAGGATGGTGTCGAGTCGCTCACGCCGCAGTTGGCTGATCAGCCGGCACACGCCGCGCAGTGTCCGGCGATCGTACTCGATGTGGGTATCAAACCACGACGCGCCCGTCAGTATGTCGGCGACGTAGGGGCGCAGGATGCCGACCAGATGCGCCTGAGCGCCGACATGGTGCCGCAGACTGCGCAACGCGGGGGTCGCCATGACCACATCCCCCACCCAGTTCGGCAGGAACACGCCGATCCGCATGCTCCCGGGTCGCTCACGGTCGTTCCGGCTCGCCACGTTCCACCTGTCCTTACCGTCCCGCCGTGCCGGGTCTCAGGCGACCAGCCGCGGCGGCACGCGCGTGTGATCCTCATCCCCGGGCGCGAACATCCGGTCGATCTGCTCCCGGGTCCGGCCCTGCTGCAGCTGCCACAGGCGCGCCTGCTTGAGAAACGAGTAATATCCGGTCAGCGCGCAGATCTGCAGTCCCACGAGTCCGTCGAGAAAACCGAGCCGGACGATGTAGGCGTGCAGAAATCGCAGCGGCAGGTGCGTTGCCAGTTTCCACCCGCTGGCCCGCCGTCCCTGTGTGTGCCAGGTTTGTGCCTGGTAGCTTGTATAACGCTGCAGCCGCTGGAAGTAGTCGTCGTATGTCCAGTAACTGTAATGCAGCAGGCGCTGCCGGAGACGACCGACGCGGCCCGTGGAGATGTCCACCTCGGCGTGATCCGTCCCCCCGCGGTAGACGCCGCAGTCGCGCCGAAACAGCCGTAACACGCGATCGCTCTGCCAACCGCTGAACCGGACGCGGTGTCCCATGAAAAAGTTCGCACGGGAGATCCAGTACCCGTCGCACGACGGGCCCTGCCGCAGCAGCTGGCGAATCTCGGCGGCCAGGGCGGCCGGCAGTCGCTCGTCCGCGTCCACAATCAAGACCCACTCATGCTGCGCCTGGGGGATCGCCCAGTTCTTGAAGTCACCCGAGTTGACGTAGGCGCGCTCGATGATCCGGCACGGGCCGCTGCGCCGCACGATCTCCAGCGTGCGATCGGTCGAGCCGGAGTCGGCCACGAGGACTTCGTCCGCGACCTGGCGCACCGACTGCAGACACTGGCCGATGTTCGCCTCTTCATCCTTGCAGGGTATGATCACGGTCAGCCGTGCGGCCATGGCCAGGTGCTCTCCGTCAACCAGCTTCTTTCCAACGTTGGCCGAACGGCGTGTGCAGCGGCACGATGTTCGCGGTGGTGTCACCGGTGAGCGATTCCACGATACGCGTCGTGGAAATGCCCTCCACCAGTCCCGCCACGCGGACCACGCCGCCATAGGCCTCCACCACTTCCCGACCCACCACCTCGCTCGGCGCATACGTGCCGCCTTTGACCAGGACATCGGGCTGCAGGGCTTCCAGCAGGCGATGCGGCGTGCTGTCGTCAAACACGACGACCGCATCCACACACGAGAGGGCCGCAAGCATCGCCGCGCGGTCCGACTGGCCGATCACCGGCCGCGCCGGCCCCTTGAGCTGCCGCACACTCGCATCGCTGTTGACGCCCACGACCAACACATCACCCAGCGCGGCTGCCTCGGCCAGATACGTCACGTGGCCCACGTGCAGCAAGTCGAAACACCCGTTGGTGAAGACGATCTTCCGCCCCAGCGACCGCTGCCGCCGGCCGAATGGCGCCAGCTGCTCCACCGTCAGCAGTTTCTGCAGCCCGGGACGCGCCTGCGCCAACAGCTCGGCCCGGATCTCGTCCCGCGTCACCTTCGAGACGCCCGTGCGCTCCACCTCCAGCGCCCCGGCCACGTTGCCCAGCTGCACCGCGGACTCCGGCGCAAGGCCGCTGGCCCAGCCGATTCCCAGGAGCGCCAGGACGACATCGCCCGCACCCGTGATGTCGTAGACGCTGCGCGGTCGCGTGGCATACAGCCCGGGTGTGCCGCGCCGCGGCACCAACGCCATCCCGTCGCGGTCCAACGTAATGATCGCCGTGGACAGCTCCAGCTGCTCGCACAGCCGAGCCCCGACACGCAGCGCGTCCTCCGGCCGCTGAATCCGACAGCCGGTGGCCGATTCGGCTTCCACGCGGTTCGGCTTGAGCACCGTCGCGCCACGGTACGCGCCGAAATTGTCCGTCCGCATCGGGTCGACCAGAACCGGCACCCCGGCGATCCGACACGCCTCGATCGTCGCCCGCACCACACGATTCGTGCACACGCCCTTGCCGTAGTCCGAGATCAGCACCGCCCCGTACCGCGCGACGCTGGCCTGCAGGCCGCGCACCAGTTCGTCCTCCAGTCGCCGATCCAGCGGCTCACGCGTCTCGCTGTCGACCCGCAAGATCTGATTGGGATGTCGCGCCGCGGCCCGGCCAATGAAACGTTCCTTGGTCGTCGTCGAGCGCCCGGGATCGACCGTCACCAGCTCGCGGTGGATGCCATCCGCCTCCAGCATGCGGCTGACGATCGTGCCGGCCTCGTCGGCTCCCACGACCCCCGCGCAGGACACCTCCGCCTCCAGACCGCGCAACATCGCACAGACATTGGCGGCACCCCCCAGTCGCGTCTCGCGATGGTCGGCACGCAAGACGATCACCGGCGCTTCCTGACTGATCCGTTCGGCGTTGCCCCAGACGTAGCGATCCAGCATCAGATCGCCCAGCACCAGAACGTGTGGCGAACCCAGTGCATCGAGGGCCTGCAACAACTGGGTGGGATGGTATTGTCCTGTCATCCTTGACCAAGACCTCGACAAAATGGGGTGGCGATGCGGTCCACGTGCCCGGCGGCCCCTGCGCATTGCGGCGCAGATTTCCCCGGCCGGCTTCCTGCCAGGTGCGTCTTTATAGCCTCCCCCACGGCTGCATGGTAGATAAACTGGGCAAGCTGGTTAGATCCCCAGCTGTCCCAGCGCGTCGATCATCCGTACGACCAAGCCGGAGACGGTTGGATGGGAGACCTGGAAACTCTCTTCGGCAGTCCGGAAGCGGGCGATCAGCGAGTCGGGTGCCAACGGCTCGGAGTCGAGTTTCCCCAGGGCGGTGCGCAGGTCCGAGAGCGTTTCGGTCAGCGCGGCACGGGAAGCCGGGTCAGCGGTATCGATGGCGGTCAATTCCGCCTCGAGTTCCTTGGCCAGTTGTCTGAGCTTGTCGACACGATCGGTCATGGCGCGACTCCGTGACGAGCGAAGACCCTGGCGAGGGACGGACCAGGGGGCGGATGCGACGGTCTGGGGATTCAGTGTAGCGAGCCGGCAGTGCGGGGGGCAACTCGGTGCACGCCGGTTCAGAGGGCTGCGGCGTCGTGGGCGATGCTGTGCAGGGCCTGGGCTTTGAGGGCTTCCAGTACCGGGCGGGCCGCGCGCGCCGGGATGGCGTAACTCGCGATGCGGCTGGCCCGCGCGATGTTGATCCCGACGGCCTGCCCGTCGAGGTCGAGCAGTGGTCCGCCACACTCGCGCGGCTGCAGCACGGAGTCGTGCTCCAGGGCCAGGGGGAACAGGACGCGACGGGTGCTCAACGGGCCACCCAGGCGGTCCTGAAATCGGGCGCGACCGCTCGACATCGTTTCCTCCACGCTTCCCAGCACCGCCGTCACCTGCTCGGTCTGATTGTGACGGACGATTGTCACTTTGATGCGGTCGCCCGGCAGCAGTGTGCTGGTTGTCGCGATGAGCGCATCGGCCGTCCGAACGGGCACGTCGTTGACCTGTGTCACGAGATCGCCGGTTTGCAGCCCGGCGGTGGCGGCCGCGCTGCCGGGCACCACGTACGTGATGCGCGGTCCGGGCTGATCCTCCGCCAGCTGGACGCCGAGGATGCCGCCGCGGACCGGGTGCGGCGCCACACTGACGATGCCCACGGACTGCGGCATGTCACTCAGACCCGCCGTCACCACCCAGCTGCCGACGGCCGGCGGATCGTCCTCCCGCCAGCGTATGGCGGTCAGATCCCCGACCGGGATGCGCAGCACCGCCAGATCGCTGGCGCGATCGACCCCCAACAGCTCGGCCGCGTACCGCCGGCCATTGGCCAGTTCGCAGAACGCCGGTCCGCGCAGCTCACTGGCTTTGGTGGCGATCAGCCCGTCCCGCTCGAACACGGTGCCCAGCGCGACCTGGCGGTTCTCGCAGATCACCCGCACCGTGCTCGGCGCGGACGGCCCGACGACGCTGCGGAACGCCTGCAGCACGGAAGGCGCATTGCGCGGCTCGCCGCGCGGTCCCGACGGTCCCGCGCGGTCGTCGCCGCCCGCCTGCGGCGCGCCTCCGGCGTCACCCGGGGACGGCTCCGAGGCCGATCCGCCCAGCGCGCCAATGACCAACGCCATTTCCAGCCGCTCGTCACCCCGGCGAATGACCAAGAGCACGTCATCGCCCGGATGACGCCGGCTCACCGCGGCCTTCAAATCGTCAAACGTCGTCACATCCTCCTCGCCAACGCGAAGGACCACGTCACCGGCACGCAGCCCCGCCGCTTCGGCCGGTGAGGCGGGGAGCACTTCGGCGATCTGCGGCGTGTTGGTCGTGCGATCACCCAGCACGCCGATGGCCGGCCGACCGAGCGGCCCGGATCGACCCATCAGCTGGGAGAGTCTCCCCCACGACTCGCCCCGCACCATGCGATCCCAGCCGGCGCGATACGCGTCGACCGGCACGTGCACGTTCTTCGTCAACTGCTCGCCGATCCGGCTGTGAATCCCAACGACGTGGCCTTCCAGGTCGAAGAGCGGACCCCCCGAGTCCCCGCCCACCAGCAGGCAGTCGGTTTCGAGGGCCTCGTCGGAGATGGTCAGGACGCGGCCAAACCGCGCCACCGCTTGTCGGTCCGGCTGGTATCCGCCGGGATGTCCCAATGCGAGACACCAGGTGCCGGGCCGCAGGTCCGACGCGGCACCCAGGGGGGCGTGGGACCAGGTCGCGTCGCCTGAGGGCAGCTGCTTGTCGTCCGCCGGCGCAGGGTCCTCGATCTTGATCAGTGCCGCGTCCAGACTCCGGTTGGATCCCAGCGTGCGGCCGCGGACGTGCTGCCCGCGGGCCGTGATGATCCTCACGTCCCGGCCCGCTTCGCCGGCCACGTGGTGTGCGGTCAGCACGTACCCGTCCGGACTGACAATCACGCCGCTGCCGTGTGTCGAACCCAACTGGAGTCCGACGGTGGCCGCCATGGCTTGCCGGACCAGCTCGCGCTGTCGCGCCTCCATCTGCCGCAGTTCGTCTACCGACGTCGGCGTGGCGTCGGCCAGGAGCCGTGGGGGAGGCGCCGCCGCCGTGGCGACAAAGGCCTGCACCAAAGCACTCAGCAGAATCGCCAGCATAACGGGCCAGTTAGCCCGCGGACGGCGAGACAGGCGAGGATGAGCAGCGGCCGGCAGGCCAGCAACGGCGGTCAACGTCTGCATGTCGGCTGGTCCCCGAAAATCACCCCCCGTGCCCTTGATCATACCGGAATTCTCCCGGCGCTGCTCGACATTGGCCCGGCCCAGCGGAAAAATGGTCCGGCAGCAAGGTCCTTGCCAACAACTTTCCGGGGTGAAGTCGTCGCATGCGAAGATTAATCGCCGGTTGTGGTTACCTGGGTTCGCGCGTGGCGCGCCTCTGGCAGGCCGCAGGCGATGACGTCCACGTGTTGACACGCAGCGCAGCCCGGGCCGGACACTTACACCAGCTGGGGCTGCGACCGCTCCAGGGGGATGTGACCGACCCGGCGACGCTCCCACCGTTGCCCGTGGTTGACACCGTGCTGTGGAGCGTGGGGTTCGATCGCCGCGCCGGCGGCGCGATCCACGACGTGTACGTCAGCGGCCTGCGACACGTCCTCCAACGCCTCCCCGCCCCAACGGTCCGGATCGTCTACGTCAGCTCCACCGGAGTGTTCGGCGAAACGGATGGGAGTTGGGTGGACGAGACGACGGTGTGTCGCCCCCAGCGAGCAGGCGGCCGGGCCTGTCTGGATGCGGAACAGCTCCTCCTCCAGACCGACTGGGCCCGCCGCACCGTGATCCTGCGGTTGGCCGGGATCTACGGACCCGGGCGACTGCCGCGGCTCAACCAGTTGCGCGCCGGACGGCCGCTGGACGCCGCGCCGGACGGGCTGCTGAACCTGATCCACGTCGACGATGCCGCCCACGTCGTGCAGCTGGTCGCCGACCGGCCGTTGCCGCTGCCGCGCGTGTACCTGGTGAGCGATGGTCATCCGGTCCAGCGCGGCGACTTCTATGCCGAAGCCGCCCGGCTCCTGAACACACAGCCGCCAGTTTTCGAGAGACCCGTGGGTGCCACCGACGCGCTGGGGCGCTCCGGGGGCCACAAACGCGTCTCCAACCAGCGGATGCGCTCGGAGCTGAACCCTACGCTGCAATTCCGCTCGTATCGCGAGGGCCTGGCCGACATCGCGCGGGCCGAACGCGATTCCTCAGGCCCGTGACGGCTGTGCGCGACAACCACGCCGACATGGCGCGCGCCAGACGCTCCCCCGCAGAAACCGCTCCATTTGTCTGTCTCCCATTTTTCTGTCTCCCATATCGATACACTTGACGTAAGCTCGCCAGCTTTCCAGCGAGCTCGACCGGCGCGCCTTGGGCGGTGCGATCGCGTCAGCCCCGATCCGCCGGATATTCCCTCAATCCGCTACCAGCCGGCTGCCGATGGGTAATCTAGACCGAGCGACATGGATTCCGCGCTTGCGCGCGGCGGTGCCCAACGGTGGGTCGATATCAGGGGGGAATCACATGATGCGTCGTACGATCATCATCGCGCTGTGTGCCGCGGCGCTCTATTTCAGTCTGACAGCGGCCCGGGTCCAGGCGCAGGAGCGGGCGTACGGCCGCGTGTGGGGCAATGCATACGGGCGCTACGACTGGGATCGCTTCTATCACTATCCGTATGTGTTCTACCCGCAGAACTTCTGGGGGAACGAGTACTATCGCAGCGCCGAGAGCTTGTACTATCGGTACCCGCCGGAAATGCGGATCCCGGTGTACAACAAGAAGTGGCAAAACTACTACCCGGAGGATCGGCGGTACCACTACGGGCACCACTTCTATCTGGATGTGTTCTGAGCCGTCGTCGTCGCGCCGCAGCCTACGGCGTAATAGACCTCGACCGCGGCCGTGAGCTGGTCGATCGCGATCCACTCGTCGGCCGTGTGCGCCTGGTCGATGGACCCGGGTCCGCACACGACGGTGGGAATGCCCGCTTCGGCGTAGAACGGGGCGTTGGTGCCGTACGGGACACGAACTCGGTGCGCGTCGTGGCCGAGTCGCCGGATGGACAGGAGTAGCTGCTCGGCCAGTGCGCGATTCTCGTGATCGCTCAGTCCGCGACTGACCAGAAACGGCGGGTCATGCCGCAGTCGGTCGGCCAGCGCCGGATGACCCGCGAGTGCGTCGAGCACGTCTTGGCGAGCCACTTCCGGGGCGTCCTCGGGGAGCAGGCGGCGATCGATCTCGATCGTGCAGTAATCCGGGACGGTGTTGACGGACAATCCGCCGCGGATGGTGCCGACGTTGAGTGTGGGCGGGCCGAGCGCCGGGTCGCCGGGGCGCTGTTGCAGCGTCGCGGCATAGGCCTGCAGGGCGAGCACGGCCTGGGCCATGCGATAGATCGCATTGTCCCCTTGGTCTGGGCGCGAGCTGTGGGCAGCCCGGCCCACCGCGTGGCACCGCCAACGCACGACACCCTTGTGGGCCGCGACCACGTGCAAGTCGGTCGGTTCGGCGACGATCACCTGATCCGGGCGCCGCCGGCAGAGCGGCCCGGCTGCCGTCGACCAGGCCTGCACCAGCGCTTGCGCACCGCTGAATCCGTATTCTTCATTGACCGTGCAGGCCATCAGGAGTGTCGGCCTGCCCGGTGGGCGGTCGCGTGCCAGACGCGCAAAGGCGGTCAACATGCAGGCCATGGCGCCTTTGACGTCGCAGGCCCCGCGGCCCGACACGCGCCCCGCGGCCACCGTCGGCTCCCACGGCGGGATCGTCATCCCCTCGACCGGCACGGTGTCCTGGTGCGCGTCGAAGACGATGATCGGACCGGCCTCGCAATTCCCGGTTCCCGCCAGGCAAGCGACGAGATTATCGCGCTGCGGTGCGATGGACTGACGTACGACGGGCACATCCAGGTGGTGGAAGAACCGTTCGAGATGGTCGGTCAGTGCCTGCTCGTAATAGGGCGCGCCGGCGGCCGGTTGCCCCATCGGATTGACACTGGGGATACGGATCAGCTCACACAGGATTTCCACGACGTCGGGCACCATGTCGGCAGTGTCGGTGCTCGGCCCCCCGCCCGTCAAGAGCTGCCGCGCTGCGGCCCCCGGGCCAGCCGGGGGGATTAAAGTAGTCATCACGCTCCGCGTGATGACATCCTCTCGCGGAGCGAGAGGACTACAGTAGCGTGCGGGGCGCGGGGACGGGGAGTGCGGGAAGCCGGGAGGGGAGTGAGCCGCGCCGCGCGGTGGCACCCTCTTTACTGATGCACATTATAAGGGCGAACTGGGGGGTGTCGTGGGCTGGTCAGCGGCGAGGAGGCGGCGCTGCGCAGTGCCGGAGGTGACGAGGCAGGTCGCCGAAGCGGGGGAGCTGGCCGCAGGGGAGGAAAGTGGTGACCTATTCCTGTCGCTGCGCGCCACGCCCCGCGCGAGCCCCGTGGGACCCGCGGTGAGTCAGTCCCGCAACTGCGAGGTGAATAGAGTATCCTTTCATGCGGCTTCTTCTCGTTTAACCCGCAGCCGCAGGCGAGGACGGTCCTGTCACGCACCCGACTCGAGCAACCGGCTGTGCAGGAGCCGACCTTGGTTGCGCATGTCCTT
>JALOQX010000050.1 GCA_025459265.1 Pirellulaceae bacterium
TGGGCCAGCGAGTCCGAAGCGGACCCGCTGGCCTGGTATTGATTCGCGGCGCACCCGAGCCTTACGGCTTCACGGTGAATTCCGCGTCGATCGCCTCGTCGTCCCCGGCGCCGGAGGGCTTCCCGGACGCGTTGCGGCCGGCGGCAGGTTGGGCGTGTGCCTGGCACGGCTGCGTCCGCTGGTAGAGAATCTGACCGACGGCCTGGGCCGCCTGTTCGAGATCCTGGAGCGCCGAGCGGACGGCGGCCGTGTCGTCCCCCTTGGCCAGGGCGCGGACCTTCTCGATCGACTGCTGCAGCGGCGCCTTGTCGGCGTCGCTCAGCTTGTCGGCGTGCTCCTTCATCATCTTCTCCAGCTGGAAGCACTGCTGGTCCGCCTGGTTCCTGGCGTCGGCCAGGTCTCGCTTGCGTTTGTCCTCATCGGCATGCAACTCCGCGTCTTTCTTCATCCGCGCAATGTCGCCATCACTCAGCCCGGCGGAGTCCTCGATCCGCACCGACGCTTCCTTGCTGGTGGCCTTGTCCTTGGCCCGCACGTTGAGAATGCCGTTCTGATCGATATCGAACGTGACCTCGATCTGGGGCACGCCGCGGGGTGCCGGCACCAGTCCTTCCAGGTTGAACTGTCCGAGCAGGCGGTTATCCGCGGCCATCGGTCGTTCGCCCTGAAAGACGCGCACCGTCACCGCGGACTGATTGTCCTCGGCCGTGCTGAAGATCTCCCGCTTCTCGATCGGGATCGTGGTGTTGCGTTCCACGAGCCGTGTGAAGACGCCGCCTTGCGTCTCGATGCCCAGGGACAGAGGCGTGACGTCCAGCAGCAGGACGTCGTCGCGTTCGCCCGCGAGCACGCTTCCCTGGATCGCGGCGCCCACGGCGACCACCTCGTCGGGGTTCACGCCCTTGTGCGGTTCCTTGCCGAAATACTGGCGGACCAGTTGCTGCACTTTGGGCACACGCGTGGAGCCGCCCACCAGCACGACTTCGTCAATGTCGCCGGGCTGGAGGTTGGCATCACGCATGGCCTGCTCCACTGGCTTACGAATCCGGTCGAAAAAGGGGTCGATCAGCTCCTCGAATTTGGACCGGGTGAGGGTCAGCTGCAGGTGCTTGGGTCCGCTGGCGTCGGCGGTGATGAACGGCAGGTTGAGATCGGTCTGCGGCGTGCTGCTCAGTTCGCGTTTGGCCTTTTCGCAGGCCTCCTGCAGCCGCTGCAGCGCCATGTTGTCCTTGCGCAGATCGATCCCTTGCTCCTTCTGGAACTGATCGGCGACGTAGTTGATCAGCACGACATCGAAGTCGTCGCCGCCCAGATGCGTATCGCCGCTGGTGCTCAGCACCTGAAACACCTTCGTGCTGTCGCCGTCGCCGGTGTGGGCGACTTCCAGCACCGAGACGTCGAAGGTGCCGCCGCCGAGGTCGAACACAACGATCTTCTGGTCCTTCTTCTTGTCCAGGCCGTAGGCCAGCGCGGCGGCCGTCGGCTCGTTGATGATCCGCATCACTTCGAGCCCGGCGATCTGCCCGGCGTCCTTCGTGGCCTGACGCTGTGCGTCGTTGAAGTAGGCCGGCACCGTGATCACCGCCTTGTTGACTTTGTGGCCCAGGTAGGACTCGGCCGCCTCCTTCAAGCGGCGCAGAATCTTGGAGGAGATTTCCTGCGGCGTGTACTCCTTGCCGTCAATCGCCACCTTGACGTAGTCTGCCGCGCCCCCCACGACCTGGTACGAGACCATCTTCTCTTCCGTCTCCACCTCGCTGTGACGCCGGCCCATGAAACGCTTGATGGAGTAGACGGTCCGGCGGGAGTTGGTCACGGCCTGCCGCTTGGCCGGCTCGCCGACCAACTCCCCCTTGTCCGTGAAGGCCACCACGCTGGGGGTGAGCCGGTTGCCTTCCGCGTTCTGGATGACCTTCGGCTCACCCCCCTCGACCACGGCGACGACCGAGTTGGTCGTGCCGAGGTCGATGCCGATAATCTTCTCGCCTTTCATCTTCAGTTAGCCTTTCACTTCGATGCGACGCGGCTTGACCGCCTCACTCTTCGGCAAACGCACGGTCAGCACGCCGTTCTTCAGTTCCGCCGCAATCTGTTCCGTATCGATGGACTCTCCCACCGTGAACGTGCGATGAAAATCGCCAATCCCGTACTCGCTGTAGAGCGCTTCGACGTTGGCATATCGCGGTGCGACGCGCCCGTAGATGCGGAGTTCGTGGTTTTCAAAATGGATGTCCAGATCTTCCGGCGCCACGCCGGGCAGATCCCCGTACAGCACCAGCTCGTTCTCGTCTTCCCAGATGTCGAACCGCGGAACGTAGCTCACACTGCCTTTCATCAGCTGAGCTTCGGGGGTCGCGGCGACATCGCCGTTCTTGGTCATGGTATTGGCCATGGTCTGTATCTCCTGCAAGTGAAAGAATTTTTTCAGTGAGTTGCCTGAAGTGCTGTGTGAGGCGTTACGCGATCTTCACGGTGACGCGACGCGGCTTTGCCTCTTCCCGCTTCGGCAAGGAAACTGTCAGTACGCCCTGCTTGAACTCAGCCGCGACTTTGTCGGCGTCCACGTACCTCGGCAGCTCCAACGTCCGCTCGAAACCGCCAAACGTCCGTTCGCGGCGATGCCACACGCCGCCGCCCGCCCCCTCCGGGGACTTGCGCTCACCCTTGATCGTCAGCTGATTGCCGCCCGTGACGTAGATCTCCAGCTGGTCCAATTCGAAACCGGGCAGTTCCGCTTCCACACGCAGCTGATCGTTGTCCTCCCACAGATTCAGCGCGGGAAAGGTCGCCTGCGTGAACCGGCGCGGAACCCCGGCAGTGAAACGCTCGAAGAGCCGATCCATTTCATGCTGCCAGCGAGCCCAATCCGACTGAGTCACTCCGAACGGTTGCCATCGAAGTCCGAACATGCTTGACCTCCCTCATTGTTGTTGCACGTGTCCCACTGTTATCGCCCGCCGTCCAGATACGGCGGAGCGTTCCCATTCACGTTGCCTGCGTGAATGGTGTGGTGAGGAGAGCAACCCGCGTGCCAGACCGAGAATTGCTGCCCGCGGGCCACGCAGCCGGCGATTTGCCAGGGCGTAGGATGTGCAGGCCGGGCGTGATCGCGGGTGGTGACGAGGGCGCGTGCGGCCCGCCGCGCGGACCGGACAATCTGACACCCGGACGGCCGGTCAACCTGTCCGGCCAACGTGTCCGAGCAGGCGTGCTGGCGGAAGTGCCCTGTGACGAGGAGGTCCTTTCACTTGCTGTCGCATCGTGAGTCCGTCCGCCTCACGCGATGGCCTGCGGCGCCTGGCGACTGTCGCCCTTCCAGGGCTCCGGTTTCTTCGCGGCGCGTGTGCCAAGGGCTTTCGCCCTTGGCTATGGACGGTCGGCCTTCCAGGCCTCCGTGTCCATCGAAAGGGGACAGGGGGGCATCGAAAGGGGACAGGGACATTTGCGGTGGTCGACGAGGTGGACCAGGCAAGTAGCGCTGCGCGGCGGTTCGTCCGCAGTGGATGCTCGCCAGACCCGCGACATGCACAACGAATGTGTTGGGCCTGTGGGCACGCCTCGCAGAGGCATCCGTTCGTAGCCAGGGGCAGACACCTGCGGGCACTCTGGTTCTGCGCGGATCCTCCATCGTCGATGGTTCGCGGCTGCTAAGGAGCTGCCCGAGATCCTGTTCATCCTGTCTCAAGACGCCGATGATCTCGGCTTCCCATCGGGCGAGCCGATGGGGGCGCGGAGGCTGCACGTGCGGCCTGTGCTCGCCGCAGGGGGGAAGCAGATCAACTGCAACCGCCACGCGCGATGCTGCGGGCACGAGGCTCGACGCATCACTCGGCCAGCGGGTCTTTGTCGGCAAAAGGCAACGTGTCCGGCGTCACACGCACGGCGGTCGTCAGTTTCAGCGGCGGGAGGCGCTGGCCGATGTCGTAGGTCAGCTCGATGAAGTACGCGGTCCAGCCCTTGTCGGGCGGAGTGACGCGGCCCAGGAAGACGCCGCCTCCCTGATCGGCCAGTGCGCTGCCGCGGTACTCTTTGCCGAGTGTCTCGACACGGAAGTCACGCGCCGCAGGGTTGGTGGCCTGCCACAGCATGGCCTGGGCGACCGGTGTCTGCGAGACGGCGCGAATCGCCCCGTCCGGCTCGAAGGTCCAGGTCAGTTGCGGACGGGGGAGATTGTGGAGCACGGTCAGGTAGAACGCCAGCAGGCTCTCGGTCGCGTCGGTCCCGTCCAGCGAGTGATCGCCGTTCGGGACGTAGCGCAGATACTTCTCTCCCAACAGATCGTCAAAGTAGAACTGCGACGAATCGGGCAGAAAGAACTGGTCGCCGGCGGCGTTGAGAATGAACTTGGGCATCTGCAGTCGCGCGCGGTAGGAAAACGGATCGACGAGCTGCTGCAGCGCTTCCATTTCCGGCGTGCCCAGCCACTCGAAAATCCTGTGGCGCGTGTAGTCACCGACCGCTGGCGCCCAGAATCCGTACGCGCTGTAGTGATGCCGCATGGACTCCTGAACGTTGACTACGTCAATCACGATGGGAGCAATGGCCACGACGCGGGAATCAACCGCCCCGGTGATCCAGGTGGTCCAGCCGCGTTTGGAACCGCCGGCGACCACGAACTTGTCGACCTTCATCTGCCCGCCTGCCTCGGAGGCCATCAGGGCCGTGATCGTATCCATAGCCCGCACGGCACTCTTGACCATCGGATTCCGTGCCGGCCACGTCGCGTCCCCGGTCTTGAAGAACTGGGTCCAGGTGTAGGCGATCAGGTCGTCTTCCACACGCGGCTGGCCGTCGTTGTGGAAGATCAGCGGCTGATTCGGGACCATCAGCAGCGTGGCGACGACGGAGCGGGAGCCGAGAGCCAGTTTCGTCACTCGCTCGTTCGCTTCGTTGGGCGGATCGCCGCCGTTCTTGCCGCCGGCAATGAACAGCAGAGCCGTATTCGCTGTCGCTCCGTCCGGCTTGGCGACGACCAGCCAGTGCTGCCACAGGGTGCGGTCGACTTCGTTGGGACTGCGCCAGGTCTGCGATTTCAAGTCGATGACGAACGTCGTCAGCCCGTTCTGGCGAATCGTCTTGACGATATCCCAGCGGTAACTCGCGTCCGGCTGCGCCACGTACCGGTCCAGGGCCGTTTCCTGACAGCGCGCATCCGGACCCATGACACCTCCCCATCCACCGAGCAGAAACCACGTCAGAACGCTCATTCCGCGCCGCCAGAGGGCCGTTGGCATGTGATTCGTCTCCGTCACGTTACTTGTCGAAACGCGCATCTCCCCTGGGGGAGGGTGTGCCCACCATCGTAGTCTGGCGTAGTCTGCCGGACAACCGGCTGCCGGGCCGCGTGCAGGGCCGGAGGGGTCGACGGCCGGGGCACGCGGCGTTAGGAAACGGCTAAAGCACCATGATCTTTTGGTGAGTCTGGGATGCCACTGGCTGCGGGGCGGGCACCGGCACTTTCCAAAGCGGACAGTGTCTGCTAGGACAACGGGTGCAGGGTCTCGCGGCGGGTCGGGCCAGTGCACTTGAAGACACAGCGAGGGCCAATGGTTCGCAAACACATCCTCATCGTGGAAGATGAAGAAGAGATTCAGGAACTCGTGCGGTACAATCTGACCAAGGAAGGCTATGCGGTTACCTGTCTGGAGTCGGGTGAAGAAGCGCTGCAGCGGACCGCACGGGAGCGGCCGGATCTGGTTGTCCTGGATCTGATGCTTCCGGGCGTCGACGGTCTGGAGGTGTGCCGCCAGCTCAAGAGTCATCCGGCCACCCGCGACATTCCGATCATCATGCTCACCGCCAAGAGCGAAGAGGCGGACATCGTGACCGGGCTCGAGCTGGGTTCAGACGACTACATCACGAAGCCGTTCAGTCCGCGCGTGCTGACCGCGCGGATTCGCGCCGCACTGCGGCGGAACGTTCCGGCGGAGGCCGAGGACGCGCAGGTCATCCGTTCCCACAATCTGGTGATCCACCCTGGGCGGCACGAAGTGCTGGTGGATGACGAGCCGGTCGGCCTGACTCCCACGGAGTTCCGGGTACTGCACACGCTGGCGGCGCGGCCGGGGTGGGTCTTCACACGCGGCCAGATTGCGGATGCCGTGCACGGCGGCGAGCTGGTGGTGACGGAGCGGAGTGTCGACGTGCACATTGTCGGGCTGCGCAAGAAGCTGGGGGAGGCCAGCCAGTGGATTGAGACGGTGCGCGGCGTCGGGTACCGCTTTAAGGAATAGCGTGATGCGCACGCGGCCGTTAATGTGGCGGCTCTACCCGTCGTATCTCGCCATCACCCTGGCGGCAGTGCTGGCCGTCACGTGGCACGCCACGAGTGTCTTGAAGCGGTTTCACGTACAGCAGGTTCAGCGCGATCTCGCCATGCTGCTGCGGGCCTGGGGCGATGAAGCGGCGCGGCGGCTGCCGCCGCACGACCCGTCCGCCGCAAACGCCCTCTGTGCCGAGCTGGCCGCGAACACGGGTGTCCGGATCACGTTGCTCCAGGGGGGCGACCCGGTGACTGTGCTGGGCGATTCCGAGCCGTCCGCAGGAGACGATCCCGCCACCTGTCCGGCGGTGGCGGAAGCGGTGGCGGGCCGGCCGGGCCAGACGCTTCGGGAGGAGCGGTTGCGGGGCGACGATGTCGCTTGTGCCACGCTGCCGCTGGCCGCTGCCGGCCAGCAGGGCTGGATCCTGCGCGGCGCGGTGTCGCTGCGCCCGGTGACCCAGCAGCTGCGCGATCTTTACGTCCGCATCGCCGCCGGCAGCGTGCTGGTGGTACTTGTGTCGGCCCTGGCGGCCTGGTATGCGGCCCAGCGGATCAGCCGACCCCTGAAGACGCTCCAGGCCGGGGCCGCACGATTCGCCCAAGGGGGCTTGCGGCACCGCTTGCCGACCGACGCAACGAGTGAAATTGCTGCCCTGGCCGCGTCGATGAATGAAATGGCAGCCCAGCTGGACGAGAAGATCAATATCGCCGTGCGGCAGCGCAACGAGCGAGACGCGATTCTGACCAGCATGGTCGAAGGCGTGTTGGCTGTCGACTCACAGCAGCGGGTCTTGAGTATGAACCGGTCCGCCGCGGCTCTGCTGGGTGTGCAGGCGGCCGCGGTCCTGGGCCGCAGCCTGGAAGAAGCGGTCCGCAGCCCGCAGCTGCAGAAGCTGGTCCGGGAGGTCCTCCAGCAGCAGGCCTCGGTCTCCGACGACTTCGTGCTGTACACGGATACGGAGCGTTTTCTCCACGTTCAGGGCACCGTGTTGCGCGATGCTGCCGGGGCGCTGATCGGTGCGCTGGTCGTGATCTACGACGTGACGCAGATCAAGCGTTTGGAGAATGTCCGTCGGGATTTCGTCGCCAACGTCTCCCATGAACTGAAAACCCCTATCACCTCCATCAAAGGCTATGTCGAAACACTGCTCGACGGCGCCATGCACGATCCGGAGGATGCCGCGCGATTCCTGAAGATTGTGGCCACTCAGAGCGACCGGCTCAATGCCATCATCGATGACCTGTTGGCCCTGTCGCGGGTCGAGCAGAAGGCGGAGCAGGCAGAGATTGCTCTGGACCGCGACGTGATCCGCCCGGTCCTGGAGTCGGCGATCGAAGTGTCGCAGGCCAAGGCGGCCGAGTGCGGCGTGCGGCTGGATCTGCAGTGCGATGCGGTGCTGACGGCGCGGATCAACGCCCCGCTGCTCGAGCAGGCCGTGGCGAACCTGATTCACAATGCCTGCAAGCACAGTCCGGTGGGGGCCACGGTCTGGGTCGGAGCGGAGCAGCAGGGTGCGGAAGTGGTGATCCGTGTCCGCGACGTCGGCTGCGGGATTGAGGCTCACCATCTGCCCCGCTTGTTTGAGCGTTTTTACCGCGTCGACAAGTCACGGAGTCGCAAGCTGGGGGGCACCGGACTCGGACTGGCCATTGTCAAGCACATCGCGCAGGCTCATCATGGGCAGGTCAACGTGGAAAGTACACCCAATGTGGGAAGCCTGTTTTCCATCTCGCTGCCCGCCTGAACCGTCCCGCGCGGCGGGCCGCACGCCGCTGCGCGCGCGGCGGCTCGCGGCCGTGTGTCTGTTCGGCTGCTGCAGTCTGGTCGCCGCGTCTTGCCAGCGCTCCCACGCGCCGGACGCCGCGGTTCACGAAGGACGGCTGACCATCAAGGGGTCGGACACGATGGTGCATCTGGTGAGCATGTGGGCGGAAGCGTATATGGCATGCCATCCCGATGTCGACGTGTCGGTGACCGGGGGCGGCTCGGGCACCGGTTTCGCCGCGCTGATCAATGGTACGACCGACGTCTGCGCCGCCTCGCGCGCCATCCTGACCCGGGAGCGAGAGGCTGCCCGGCAGCAGCAGCGGAATCTGTCGGAGTCGGTCGTGGCCCGCGACGGATTGGCGATCATCGTGCATCCCGACAACCCGGTGACGGTATTGTCACTCGCTCAGCTGCGCGCGATCTATGAGGGGGCCTGGGACAATTGGCAGCAGGTGGGCGGCCCGGATCTGCCGATCGTGGTCCTGTCGCGCGACAGCAGCTCGGGCACGTACCTGTTCTTCCAGGAACAGGTGTTGGGCCGGCGGGATTTCCGGCGCGACGCGCGGTTGCTGGCCGCGACTGCCGCCATCGTTGAGGACGTGTCGAACGACGTCGGCGCCATCGGCTATGTCGGGCTGGCCTATGCGCGGGACGCGGGGGATACTGTCAAGGTGGTGCCGATCAGCCCGGCCCCGGGTGCCGCGGCGATCGAGCCGTCGCTCGAGACCGTCACCAGCGGCGTCTATCCCTTGGCGCGACCCCTGAGGTTCTACGTGGCCGAGCCGCATGATGCGCGGGCCGACGCGTTCATTGCGTTTTGCCTGAGCCCCGCCGGGCAGGAGATTGTGCGTCAATCGGGATACGTGGTGGCAGACTGAATGGCACGCCTCTTCCACAGTGACAGGTCGGTGCGGTACGGACTGCTCTTCGCGACGTCGACGAGCCTGTTGATCGTTGCGCTGATCTTCCTGTTCTTGGGGAAGGAGGCCCTGCCGTTCCTGGCCAACCCGGGGCTGACGCAGCTGCTGGGGACGCGGTGGATACCTGTGAGTTTCGATGCCGGTTCGTTCGGGATCGTCCCTTTGTTCACGGGCACGCTGCTCGTGACGAGCCTGAGCCTGGTGCTGACCGTGCCGCTGGGAATTGGTGCTGCCGTCTACATTGCGGAGCTTGCCGCGCCGTGGGAGCGGCGGATTCTGCGCCCGCTGATGGAGCTGTTGACGGCAATTCCGACGGTGGTGATCGGGTTTTTCGGCCTCGTCGTGCTCGGGCCATGGATCAAGTATCTCTGCGCGTTGCCGAGCGGGATGAATGCGCTGACGGCGTCCCTCTTGCTGGCCGTGATGGCGTTTCCGACCGTGGTGTCGGTCTCCGAGGAGGCCATTCGCGGCGTGCCCGCGGCGTGGAAGCGGCCGTCGCTGGCTTTGGGGGCCACGCCGCTGCAGACGACATGGCGCGTCACGGTACCAGCGGCCGCACCCGGCATCCTCGCCGCCGTGTCGCTGGGCGCGGGGCGCGTCGTGGGCGAAACGATGGTCGTGTTGATGGTGACTGGGAACGCGGCGCAGTTGACGCTGTGGCCGCTCAAGTCGGTGCGGACGATGACCGCTACCATCGCGCTGGAGATGGGGGAGGTAGCGCTGGGAAGTCACCATTACCGCGCCTTGTTCTGCATTGGTGTTCTGTTGTTAGGCGTGACTTTCGGGCTCAACCTGGTGGCGCAGCGTGCGCTGTCCCGACAAACTCAGTCACATTGACCGAACCATGAGCGAACCCACTGAGCCTGTTGCCCCGAAGGATTTCTCCGCGCGATCCCGATCGCGCGCGGACGCGGTTGCGGCGCCGATTGCCGGCCTGCGCCGGAGTCGGCCTGCGGCGGTGGCGGCGCGCCGCGAGGCGGGCCTGCGGTGGCTGCTGCGCGGTGCGACCTACGGCATGTTGGCCGTGATCGGCTGGATTCTGCTGGACATTTTCGGCAAGGGGCTGCCGGTCATCACCTGGCAGTTTCTCACCGACCTGCCCCGTGCCAGCGGCGCGGCGGGGGGGATCCTGCCGGCGATCGCCGGCACGTGTTGCCTGGTCGCCGGCGCGTTTGCCCTGGCACTGCCGCTGGGTGTGGCCAGTGCCATTTATCTGAACGAGTATGCCGCGCCCGGTCGGTTTGTCGCCTGGACGCGGCTGGCGATCTCCACGCTGGCCGGACTCCCGCCGATCGTCTTCGGCCTCTTCGGGCTGGGCCTGTTCGTGCTGTTCCTTCAGTTCGGGGCCTCGCTGCTCTCCGGCTGCCTGACGCTGGCCTGCATGATGCTGCCGACGATCATTGTCGGCAGCGAAGAGGCGCTGCGGAGTGTTCCGGCGTTTCTGCGCCACGGGAGCCTGGCCCTGGGCGCCACGCCTTGGCAGACCATCCGCTACAACGTGCTGCCGTACGCCCTGCCGCACATGGTGGCCGGCGCCCTGCTGGGCGTGGCGCGGGCAGCCGGGGAAACGGCGCCGATCCTGTTCACGGCGGCCGCCTTCTACATCCCACGCCTTCCGCAATCGATCTTGGAACAGGTGATGTCTTTGCCGTATCATCTTTTTGCGCTGACGACGCAGTATCCCGAGGCAGCGCGGATCCGTTCGATGCAATACGGCACCGCGGTCGTCCTGCTGACGCTGGTCCTGGGGCTGAGTCTGGTGGGAATTGTCCTGCGGAACCATTTCCGAAAGAAGCTTCGATGGTAAGCGGCGGCCAAGACCGCGATGCGCCCAGCAAGATTGTGGTCGACGAGCTGGATTTCTGGTACGGGACGCGGCAGGTGCTGCATGGCATCAACCTGCGGATCCCGGCCCGGCGGATCACGGCGCTGATCGGCCCGTCGAACTGCGGCAAGTCCACGTTTCTCCACACACTCAACCGGATGCACGAGATCGTGGCGGACACGCGCCTCAGCGGCACGATTCTGCTGGACGGCCAGGACATTCATCACCCGGCGGTGGACGTGGTCGCGCTGCGGCGACGCGTCGGCGTGGTTTTTCAGCATTCCAACCCGTTTCCCAAGTCGGTGTTCGACAATGTCGCGTATGGTCCGCGACTGCAGGGGATCCGCCAGCGCGAGGCACTTTCGGAGATCGTCCAGCGCAGTCTGCAGCAGGTGGGCCTGTGGGACGAAGTCAAGGACCGCCTGGCACGCCACGCCTGGGATCTGTCCGGGGGCCAGCAGCAGCGGCTGTCGATCGCGCGTGCCCTGGCCGTCGATCCGGACGTCCTGCTCCTGGACGAACCCGCCGCCGCGCTCGATCCGCGGGCCACGGTACACATCGAAGACCTGATCGGCCAGCTCTGCGAACGCTACACGGTCGTGGTGGTCACCCACAACATGCAGCAGGCGGCGCGAGTCTCCCATTTCACGGCCTTCTTCTACGAGGGCCGGCTGATCGAAACGGGGCCGACCAACCGCATCTTCTCCAACCCGCGGGAACAGCAGACGGACGAGTACATCACGGGGCGGTTTCATTGAGAAAGGACGTTTCAATGTCGGCCCACCTGCAACTGGAAATCGAGCGGCTCAAACGCAAACTCCTGGCGCTCAGCGCGCTGGTCGAACACCGCATTCACGAAGCGGTGCGCGCCCTGCATACGCGCGACGGGACGCTGGCCCGCGGCGTGATCGACGGCGACAGCGAAATCGATCAGGCGGAAGTCGAGGTCGAGGAAGAGTGCCTCAAGATCCTGGCGCTGTATCAGCCCGTGGCCAGCGACTTGCGGTTCATCGTCGCGGTGCTCAAGATCAATCACGATCTCGAACGCATCGGCGATCTGGCGGTCAACATCGCCCGCAAGGCGCTGGCGTTTGCCGGGCAGACCGAGTTCCAATTCCCTTTCGACCTGGTCGCCATGTCCCGCAAGACCGAGGCCATGCTGCATGACGCCCTGGACTGCCTGGTCCACCTGAACGCGGACCAGGCTCGGGCAGTGTGCGAGCGGGATCGCGAAATCAACGACATGAAGCGGAACCTCCGGGAGCAGGCGGAGCGCGAGATGCGGGAGCGCCCACCGCAGATCCCGCTCCTGCTTCGCCTCCTGGGCGCCTGCCGCAATCTGGAACGCGTGGCCGATCAGGCGGCGAATATCGCCGAGGACGTGGTCTACCTGGTCCACGGTGAGATCATCCGCCACCAGCCGGGAGCGGGTACGCAGCGTGAGAACGGCGAGTAGACCCGTGGCGGCCGTGCGCCGGACAGCGGGCTGGCGTCACGGGCGCTGCGTGTCGAAACCCAGCCCCCACAGCGGCGCGCTGGCCGGATTGCGCCAGGTGCCGCCGTTCTTCATCGAACTGGTCGCCCCGTACCGGTCTGCGCCGTCCAGGTCCGCGAACACACCGATGGTGGGCATCATTCGGCGGAACGACTCGCCCCGCGGATTTGACGCCGTGGACGCCCCCAACGTGGAAGCACTCAGCGGGTGATACACGTCCGCGCCACGCTGGTCACAGAACAGGCCGATGCTGTTCATGTCACCACCGCCCCCCGACTTCTTCGGCAGGTAATACTCGTCGTCACCCGCCACGTCGACAAACGTCCCAATCGACGCATCCCGCCCCGCGCCCAGCGTCTGGCCGAGCACGCGGGAGTCGTTGTAGTGATCATTGCCGGCCGCATCGACGTGCGAGCCGATAGCGAAATGCGCCGCCGCCCCTTGTGCGAAGTACACGCCGCGATACGTGTCATGTCCCCCCAGGTCCGCCAGCAGGCCCACGGACCACCAGAACCCGATCGCCTGACTGAACACACCGCCATAGTAGGAATCGTCGCCGGCCCCGTCGAACAACGCGCCGACGCCGCCGGCCAGGCTGCGTCCGTCCGTGTTGTCGGCCCGCCGCCCGTAGCCGCAGCCTTGCACGAGCGACGCTTCATGAGCCTTCGTCTGCGAGGACGGCAACGTGATCCGCCGGCCATTCTCGTTGTCGTAGGCGTGATACCGGTCGCGACCCGCTTTGTCCACCAGGATGCCGATGCCGAGCGTCCCTCCCAGTCCCTGTGCTTCCCGCTGGCAGAAATACTTGTCGTCACCCTCAGCATCCAGCAGCAGTCCCACCCCGGCATGCGCCGCGCCCTGGCACCACTGATTGCCGGCATACGTGTCGTTGCCCGCCGCGTCGCACAACAGCCCGACCCCGTGCCATGCGCAGCCCAGTCCCGAATCGCCGCACAGATACTGATCGTCGCCCCCCAAGTCGAACAGGCAGCCCAGCCCGAAGAGTCCGCACGCCAGCGACGCCGGGCCGGACCGTCCGTCGTACGTGTCGTTGCCCGCGACGTCGATCAGCAATCCCACCGGAATCGCGTACGACGTGGGGACCGCGAGGCGACCGCTGTAGCGGTCATCGCCCCCCAGGTCAATCACAATCGGCTCGGTGCCGGCATACGTGTTGTGGCCTGGACCGAGGATGCGGACACGTCCTGCGGGGGTCTTGAGCAGGATCGTGTCGAAGGCCGCCAGCGGCTGCTTCTGGCAGGCGTCGGCGAGCACTTCCAGCGCGGCGCTCGTGGCTGTCAGGCAAATCTTGGTGGCGTCGCCTAGTGGGGTGGCCTCAAAGGTGTTGAGCGCTGTCAGCGACGCGCCGGACGCGCCTCCCAGCCATGGTCCGGCCGCATACGTGTACACTGCCCGGCCCGCGAGACTCCTCACCTGTGCGTCGCCGCCGTGGCGGCCCAGCGCCGTCCAGTCGAAGGCCTTGTGCAGATACGGCTTCGCCGCGGCAGCACCGTGCACGATCTGCGCCACCGCGTTGCGGATGGATTCAGGAAGCCCGGCCCAGGCAGCTTCCGACGCGGCATCCGCCGGCACCAGAGCCGGCGGTGTCTCCGGCACGGCCGTCGCCGCTGTGATGCGGGCGCCCAGCAAACCCAGGGCCAGACAGGTTGCCTGCACAGAGTCCGCCGCAATCATCTGCCGCGCCAGACGGTCCGTCTCGGTCGGAATCGCTTCGGCATCGCGGAACAGGCGGCTCACGTATCCCAGGCGATGAGTATGGCCCGGGAAGTAGGACATTTCCTGGGCGCTGTAACCCAGGGGGCCGTCGCCGCGCCCGACGTTCTGACGCACGAACCGGCTGGTCGTGCTGGACCAGATGCTCAGCGGCGGCTCCGCGCCGTCCGCTGGCGCACACGCCAACAGGAACAAGAAGCTCACAGGATGCATGGCAGGCCACCGTGGATCGTGAGGCACAAGGCAGGACCACCATGATAATTGCCTGTCGGGGGGTGCAACAGTCCCAGGAGCGGCGCGAAAACGGCTACAATACACCGCTGGCATGCCCGCGTCGGTCGGCGCGGCGCCGCGCGGAAAACATCGCTTGACGGAGCAGACAGGATGGCACACGACAACGGGCCGCGCGTGGTGGTCCTGGACCGATTGGATAACATCTGTGTTGCCGCGGTGACGCTCCAGCGCGGTGCGCGAATCGAGGTGGACGGCAGCACGCTCACGGTTACCGCCGACGTGCCGCTGGGACACAAGGTGGCGCTGCACGCGATCGGCGCAGGTGAGCCGGTGCGGAAGTACGGGCAGATCATCGGTCACGCCACGCAGCCGATCGCGCCCGGCCACTGGGTGCACACTCACAACTTGGCGTTGCAGGAGTTTCAGCGGGATCCCGCCAGCGCGACCCGCATTCCACCCGCGCCCGCTCCCATGACGGATCGCGTATTTCACGGGTATCGGCGATCTGGCGGCCGGGCCGGCACGCGCAACTACCTGGCCGTGATCTCCTCGGTCAACTGTTCGGCGTCGGTGAGCAAGTACATTGCGCGCCGGTTTGGTCCGGCCGAATTGGCGGACTACCCGCACGTCGACGGCGTTGTCGCGTTCACGCATGCGGCGGGCTGCGGGATGCAGTTCGGCGGGCTGGCCCACACGATGCTCAACCGCGTGCTGGCGGGCTTGGCACGTCATCCGAATATCGGCGCCTACCTGCTCGTCGGACTCGGCTGTGAACAGGCCGACATCGCGTACTTGCTGCGCGAGCACCAGTTGGTGCAGATCGGCGGCAGCTCGCCGCAGGATGATCAGCCTCCGGTCCTGACGATGCAGGACCGGGGCGGCACCGTCAAGACGGTCGAGGCCGGTGTCGCGCTGGTGCGGGAGCTGCTGCCGCGTCTGAACGCCGTGCGGCGGGAGCCGATTCCGGCCAGTGAGCTGGTGCTGGCCACGGAGTGCGGCGGCTCGGACGGCAATTCGGGCGTCACCGCCAATCCCGCGCTGGGCATTGCCGCGGATCGGGTCGTCGCGTGCGGCGGGACGGTCATCTTGAGTGAGACGCCGGAGATCTACGGTGCCGAGCAGCTGCTCACCTGCCGCGCGACGTCGATCGAAGTTGCGCAGAAGTTGCTCGCGCGCATTGAATGGTGGAAATGGTACACGCGCGTGTTCGGCGTCGAAATGGACAACAACCCCTCGGTGGGCAATAAACAAGGCGGCCTGACCACCATCGCCGAGAAATCGCTGGGCGGGATGGTGGCGGGCGGCGCAAACGTGGTGGTCTTCACCACCGGCCGCGGCAGCTGCTTCGGCTGCAAACCGGTCCCCTCGATCAAGGTGGCCACCAACACGCCGATGTACGAGCGCATGCGGGACGACATGGACGTCGACGCTGGAGTGGTGCTGAGCGGAACGCCGCTGGCGATCGTGGGCGCGCAGATCTTCGAGGAGATCCTGGCGGTGGCCAGTGGCAAGAAGACCCGGAGCGAACAGCACGGGATCGGCGACGAAGAATTCATGCCCTGGACGGTAGGTCCGACGTTGTGAGGCACGCGCCATGACCGCTGACATCGTTGCGGGAGCCCAGTTCAGCTGTGATCGGCGCAGCGCCCTGAGACTGTGCGGTGCGGCCGCCTGCGGTCTGGTGTGGCCGGCCCTGGCACCGGCCGGCGGTGTGTGCGCGGAGGAGACGCCCGCGGCCCTCAACCGTTTTCCTCGCCTGGTGCACGAGTACTTCGTGCGCGAGGTCCGGAAGGCCGCCCGCCGCAACCACGCCGCGTACGCGCAGCTGCGCACCCGGGAGGACGCCGAGCGATATGTCGCACTGGTCCGTGACAAGATCCGCCGGTGTTTCGGGCCCGAACCGGAGCGGACTCCCTTGCTGCCTGAAATCACGGGCGTCGTCGAGCGCGAGGCGTATCGCATCGAGAAGATCATCCTGCAGAGCCGACCGGGATTCCCCGTCACGGCGAACCTGTATGTGCCGACGGGTGACGCCCGGCCGCGACCGGGCGTCATCGGCAGCTGCGGGCATGGGGCGGCCGGCAAGGCGGAACCGACGTACCAGGCCTTCGCGCAGGGGCTCGCCCGGCTGGGCTATGTGTGCCTGATCTTCGATCCGATCGGGCAGGGTGAACGTCTGCAATATGTCGGGGAGGATGACCAGTCACGGCTCGGGCCGGGCGTGGCGGAGCATTTGCGGGTTGGCAACCAGCAGTTTCTGGTCGGTGAGTTCTTCGGCATGTGGCGGGCCTGGGACGGGATCCGCGCGTTGGACTATCTGCTGACGCGCAGCGAGGTGGATCCGCGCCACCTCGGAATTGCCGGGAACTCAGGGGGCGGTACGATGACCACCTGGCTGTGCGGGCTGGACCGCCGCTGGACGATGGCCGCTCCCAGCTGCTTTGTGACAACATTTCGTCATAACATGGAGAATGAGCTGCCCGCTGACACCGAGCAGTGCCCGCCCCGTGTGCTGGCCGAAGGACTCGACCACGTCGACTTCCTGGCGGCGCTGGCCCCCCGGCCGACCATCATCCTGGCCAAGGAACGCGACTTTTTCGACGTGCGCGGTACGCTCGACGCAGCCCGCCGGTTGCGGAAACTCTACGGACTGCTCGACGCCGAGAGTCAGACGACGGTGTTCGTGGGGCCGACGGCGCATGGATTCTCGCAGGAGAACCGCGAGGCGATGTACGGCTGGTTTGGCCGGGCGACCGGCGCCGGGCATGATTCTGCGGAGCCGGTGATCACGCTCGAAGACGCGTCCACGCTGTGGTGTACGCCGCGCGGCCAGGTGGCGGCGCTGGAGCAGACCAAGACCGTATTCCTGTTCACGCGCGAGAAGTCGCGTCAGCTGGCTGAACAACGTGCCCCGCGCACGGATGACGCGCTGGTGGCCGCCGTGCGCAGCGTGCTGAAACTGCCTGACGGGTCGGCTGCCGCGCCGGAGGGGATCCCTCCCTACCGCATTCTGCGGTCGCGGCACGAGCCGGCATACCCGCGTCCGTACGCCTGCACGTACGCTGTCGAAACCGAGCCGGGCATGCTGGCCATCGTCTATTGGCTCTCATCAGGCTCCTGGGAATCGCGCCCACCACGCGGCGGCCCACGCGCTGTGCTCTACGTGGCTCATCGGTCGAGCGATCAGGAACTGCGCTCAGAACCGCTCGTCGGGGAATTGGTGCGGATGGAGCCGGACATCGCGTGCTTCACGTGCGATGTGCGCGGGATCGGTGAGTCGCTTCCGAACACCTGCGGGGACGACACGTTTGACGACCCGTACGGTTGTGATTACTTCTACGCGATTCACAGCCTGATGCTCGATCGGCCCTACCTGGGCCAGAAGACGTGGGATGTGCTGCGCGTGCTGGCGTGGCTGGCCGAACATGGTTACATTAACGTGCACTTGGTGGCGACCGGCTGGGGCACACTGCCGGCCACGTTTGCGGCGCTACTGTCGCATTACGTGACCCGGGTGACACTGAAACATGCGTTGACATCGTATGCGGAGGTAGCGGAGTCGGAGGAGTACCGCTGGCCGCTGGCGACATTCCTGCCCAACGTGCTGGCGCACTTCGACCTGCCCGACTGCTATGCGGCTCTCGCAGCCAAAGGGCTGCAACAATTCGAACCGTGGGGTCCCCTGGCGGGGTAATCGTGTAAGGAATCGATCGATGAAAGGTTACGACTTATGGCTCATGGTCATCTTGTGACTCTCTGGCAGCAGCGGACAGGGTCCGCGGTCCGGAGTGTCTCCGGGCTCCGTCCTCGCAGTCAAGCCAGTCGCGTGTGGTTGCCGGCCGCCCGCGGCTTCACGCTGGTGGAACTCCTGGTGGTGATCGCGATCATCGGCATTCTCGTCGCCCTGCTCTTGCCGGCGGTGCAGGCGGCCCGTGAAGCGAGCCGACGCATCCAGTGTACGAACACACTCAAACAGATCTCGCTGGCGGCCCACGGCTATCACGACGTGGCAGGTACGTTTCCGCCGGGCTATCTGTCAGGTTGGAGCTTCACGACTCCCCAACCGCGCAAACGCGGAATCAGTCTGTTCGTGTTCTTGCTGCCCTATATGGAGATGGGCAATCTCTATGACCGGTGGGACTTCAACGATCCGGACCTGGCCTTCGTTGGCGACACGCAGTCGCTCGCCGCCCATGGGCCGAATCTGCTCTGCCCGTCCGAGCTGGAGCGCGAGAATCCTCTTGATTACGGGTCGCAGCACATTCAGGGGATCCAGATGCCGCCGCGGCATATCAAGGTGACCAGCTACGGCGGCAACGGCGGGACGCGGTCCTATCATCCTGACTCGGGATTCCTGATGACCGACGGGGTCTTTTTTATGGCGGGCCCCGACTCGTCTCCGCGCCGCAATCAGCCGCCCGTGCGGTTGGCGGACATCAAGGACGGCGCGAGTAACACGCTGCTGTTTGGTGAACGCGACCGGACGGACCCGGACTATGATACGTTTGCCGACCAGGGATGGGACTGGCTGTTTCGGTTCTATGGCAACTGGTGCGGTGCGAGTCGCCTCGTGTTGGCACATGTCACGCTGAGCAGCTACCCGCCCATCAACTATCGTTTGCCGTTCAGCTTTGCGCAGCGCGCTGGTGCCGTCCCGCCGGCCGACAGTGCCGCCGCCTTCAAGTACTACATTGATCTGCGTGTGTGCGCTTACGGGAGCAATCATCCGCAGGGTGCCAATCTGGCGTTGGCAGATGGTTCGGTGCGGTTCTTTTCTGAGCACCTGGAGCTGGCGATCCTGCGGGCGCTCAGTACGCGGCGCGGGGAGGAGGCGGTTGGCGCACCATGAACACGGCGACTCCGCACCGCGCAGGCACGGCGGCCTGGTCACCGCGCCGCGCCGCCACGCGTCCCCAGGCATGGTGGGTCTGGCTCACGCTGCTCGCCGCCCCACTGTCGGGCTGCGGACCCGACCTGCCGTCGGCCACCGTCGATGGCATGTTGCGGTATCGGGGACAACCGCTGGACAACTGCCTCGTCACGTTCCTGCCCGAACCGGGCGAGGCTGCGGCGGCACCCCATTCCACCGGTCTGACCGATTCCCAGGGCGTGTTCCGCCTGCGGTTTGACAATCAACAGGAAGGTGCCGCGGTGGGCTGGCACCGCGTGACCGTACAGGACCTCTCCATGACGACGGGCGTGCTGCGTCGCGACCACGGTGCGGGGGAGGAAGGGGCGGAAGACCCCGGGCCTCCCACCGCCGCGCGCCCGTCCCGCGTGCCCGACGCCTACGCGATCCTGACCACCACGCCGCTGCGGAAACAGGTCCAACCGGGGCACCAGGTCATCGACGTGGAGATCGAGTGAGCAAGCCGCAACGCGGAAACGGCGTCCACGGCCTGGATCCAGAGGCGAGCACGAGCACGATGGTCCCGACAAACGTTGGCGAGTGGATTATCAGCGCCAGCACACGAGCCCACGTCCGCCGTCTCCACACCCCCCAGGCCATTGTGAGATGCAGTAATGCTTGGAGTACCCACGGAAGAGGCTCCGCTGTTGCAGCGTCTCCGGTCGACAGACACTGTCCGACCGTACTCTTACTTGCGACTGAATGTTCCCCAGACCAGCATACCGAGGGCAAGAACTAACGCGGCAAACGGGGCGACGCATATCAGCCCAAGCACCAGAGGGGCGCTCTTCTCCAGTTGATCGATCACGTGCGTATTCGAGCCAGACACGGCTAAGCCAAGAAGGAGAACCAGCAGGTTAAGGACTAGGCTGATGACCAAGGTCGTTCGCGACGCAGCAGAACGATGCCGGATCAGTCCTGCAATAGCCAGCCCGCCTCCGAACGCGCTGACCAGACCAGCGATCATCCCGCACAGGCCTGGTGACACAAACGGCAGGGCACAACAACCGATCGCGAACATCGCGATCGCGATGCTCAGTAACCCGAGCATCAGTGGGCCGCGACTTCGCGGCCGACGGATCGGCACATCCCTGTCCGGTGTGAAGGGCATGGCTTCCACCCCCGCCGCTTGTCGTGTGGCGCGATGCTCCGGTCCTTCGTCATCGGCAGCCACATCGTGGGCGGGTACCCGTTCCAAAGAAAACCAGGGCAAAGCAGTACAAGCGAACAGGCTCTCAAGCGCGGGAGCACTGCTCGTGGAGGCCAGGAATCGGATCCGCTCAACTCCCTGGCGGATGAACGGCAACAAGCATGTGACTGGTGCGTCACCCCATTGGTAGTCGACCTTGGTGAAATCTACGACGATCTCGCGCACGGCGTGATCCGGGTGCTCGCCAATCCATTTGGCGATCGCATCGCTCACCGGACGCATCGAATCTACGGACCTGGAGCCGATGGCAACAATTCCCGAGCAGCCCACATTCAACACCCATTCGGCATTGTGGATTGCATCGACACGCACGATGTCTGTCCTCCGACAGGCGTTCGTCCGCCACCGCGAAGTGACAGTCCAATTGGCCCACATGCCCCCAGCGGCGGCTCAGGTGCACGCCGTGGTCTGTCCCTACTCGGCGGGAAGACGACGCGTCGACGCCCCGATGATAACCCCGTCCCGGCAAGCCGTTCAATACTTTCCAACGGATACCTCTGCAGAGTCAGACGATCTGTTGCGTAGTGTACTGGACTTCAACAGCAACGGCCGGTTCGACGATGTGGTCACAGTCCCCGCAGGCGCGCGCAGTGCAACCGATCCGGTCTACCTCGCGTTTGGCGACATGTTGCTCATCGTTCCGGTAATCACGGCCGCACCCGCCCCGCCGATCTCTCGCTTGGACCCTGAGGGTCGTCAGTGCTTGTCGGAGCTTCTGCGAATCGACGGGCGGTTCTACGAGGTCCAGATCTCGGCCGCCGGAGACCAATTGACGCTCACGCCGTCATCGGTTGCGATCGGCTGGGTGACGAATCCCAATGTGCCATGGTCTGGTACGATCTACGGCGACCACGGATTCTTGCCGATCCGCGTAGAGCAGGGGAAGCCCGCAGCCGTGCCTGAAGGACGCTGGAAGTTACTGTCCTACTCGATGACTGTGATAGATTCAACGTGCCGACAGCGGCTGCGCGGTGAGCGCCGCTGGCGCCGGGTCGTTGGGTTCAGGCGTTGCGCCGGGTCGTTGGGTTCAGGCGTTGCGCCGTGGAGTTGGTGAGGAAGTGAATCTGAGAATGCCTTCACCCTCGCAATCCTGGTGTCCATCCTCCTGCTCGCGATATGATCCCACCGCGGAAGTTAGCAGACAGGATCCTCAACCAGCCATCGCGATGGAACCTGGGCGATCGCCAGAAGCAACAGGATGGCAGCCGGGATCAGTTCCACTTCCCACACCCCAGGCTTCTGGCCGCCAAAGATACCGATCGCCCAGAAGTCGCTCACCAACAGGAGTGCCGCGAACGAGAAAAGGGCTGCGCGGATGATGCGCCTCGCGTTGGGGAAGGTGCGTGGCAAAAAGAAGGGCAGGACAACCGCAGCCAAAGTAAGGGATGGTGCCGCAATGAGCAGCACGAACGCGGTCGTCACGGCGATGACATCTTTTGCCGGGCAGGCGGGTGTGAACGCACCGACCACCAGCAGCACAGCCGGCACGGCGACCATGGCCTGGATCCAGCGGCGAGTGAGGGATAGACGTCGATCAGGTGATGGCGGGGGTGGAGGATGCATGGTGCGACACCGCGTCTCGCACTGCGATGTTGCCAAGGATGACGTAGGCCAGGGCGAAAAGCAGACCCATGACCAGGTCGATCAGCACAAACGGCTTCCACATGCCGGGAATGTCGGCCGACAACCAGTGGAACCCGGCAACGCCGCAGTAGGCCACCTTGAGCAGGATGCCGTAGACGATCAAGTGCCGCCGGCGGACAGGATCGCGGGCGATGGCGGCGAACATCAGCCCGAAGATCAGCAGCAGCGCGGCCGGGAATTGGACGTAGCCCAGGTGATTCGGCGGCGTGACTTGGCACCACTCGAACCATCGCCCGGGTGCGGCCAGAAAGGCCAGGCCCAGGACGCCGTCGTATAACGCGGCGAGCCAGAACAGTGGCGGAATCCACTTCGGGATGCTCATGATTCGGACTCCTCAACGTGTCGGGCGTGACGAAGATACTTGCGATTGAAATTCTCCCGCCGCCAGCGAGTCAGTTCCTCTCCGTACAGCCGTACGCCTAAGCTGTGAAAGCCGGCGCGCAACTCTTCGACCGTCATCGGCTGCGGGCGATAGTTGATGTCGAACAGTGTGCAACGCTCCCACTGGCCGTCGTACAGCAGCCGTCCCTCGCGCCGCAGCCGATCGTACAGCGGGGTGCCGGGAAAGGGCGTCTGGATGGTGATCTGCACGTCGAACAGCTCCGTGGCGACGGCGAAATCGTGAACCGCGTCGAACACGTCGGGCGTGTGGCCGTCCAACCCCAGCACGAAGCAGCCGTTGACGCGGATGCCATGTGCCTGGATCCGCCGGACTGCCTCCCGGTACTCGGGCCAGCGTCGCCGCTTCCAGTCGCTTCTCAGCTCCAGGCCGGTCAAGCCGTCGAGCACGGGGCTCTCGAAGCCGATGAGGACCTCAGCGCAACCGCTGTCGCGCATCAGGCCCAGCAGCTCGTCATCCTCATGGATCGACAGGTCGGTCTCGGCAAACCAGCGGACATGCCGGCCCTGCAGCGCCGACAGCAGCCCTCGCCAATACGGCTTGTTGACAAACGCGTTGTCGTCCGCCAGTTCGAGGAAGGGATGCGACCACAGACTGCGAATGCGGTCGATCTCCGCCAGCACCCGCTCGGCCGGCTTCTGCTTGTAACGCGGGCTCAGCAGAATCGAGCTGGCACAGAATTCACAATGCCACGGGCAGCCCCGGCTGGCCTGGACCGTTAACCGGTTGTACCTGTCCAGGTCAAGCAACTCGAAAGCCGGCATCGGCGCCTGGTCCAGCGGGTAGTGGCCGTCGGAACCATAACGTGGCTGCAGGCGTCCTGCTTCCGCATCGTCCAGGACGGTCCTCCAGACGGGTTCTCCCTCGCCAACGACGACGGCGTCGGCATGGCGCGCGGCCTCGTCGGGCAGTGCCGTCACGTGGAGGCCACCCAACACGACCGGCACGCCGAGCGCCCGGTACTGGTCCGCCAGGGCATAGCCCTCGGCCATCTGGGCACTGAAGCTGGAAATGGCGACCAGATCAAAACCGTCAGGTGGCCGTTCCAGCTTGCGGATATCCTCGACCTCCACGTAGACGCACTCGTGCCGCGCCGGCGTCAGGCCCGCGAGTGTCAGCAGGCCCAGGCTTGGCAGTGAAGCGATCGTCTTGCTCCGCTCGACGAATCCCGGCAGTGTCAGGCCCAGCCGCAGCAGTTCCTCGTCACAGGCCCGAATGCCGCTCATGGCCACCAGTCCGATTCTCATCGCCACAGCCCCTCCCAGATCAAGTCGGCCACCGCCACGATCAGACTGAGGACGGGGACGAAGAACGCGTGACGAAACAATGGTCGCCATGCCGCCAGGGCGCAGACACTGGGCATCGTGATGGCGCCCAGAATGAAACAGACCGAGGCGAGGCGGGGAAGGGACGCCCGGCCGAGTGAGTCGGCCGTGGCCGCAGCCGCCAGATTCAGCAAGCCGGTACCGACCAGGGAAATGTGCGTCAGCCGCAGAAGTCGGCGGCGCCAGGAAGAGTAGCCGCCCAGCCACTGGTCGCGGTGAAAACGCAAACCCAGTGCGGCCCCGCCCAGCAGGCCCACCAGGATCGCCCACCAGCCGACGTGCCAATGCAGTTCCGCCATCGCCGCACCTTCTTTGCCGCGGGAGCCTCCGTCGGTCAGCGCTTGCGCCTCCATCATACCAACCAACGCAAAGAACTAAAGTGCCTGCACGCGCTGACGGATGCCACGGTGCTCCTTGCGCCAACAACTCGGTGTGCAGACCGGTTCAGCCGGCGCCAGGGGGTGCCCCGGCGAGGTGACGCAGGTGGCGCGCCAGCACAAGCAGGCTCGCCCCCCACCCCAGTCCGAACACCAGCGGTGCCCAGGCAAGATGCAGTGGCATCAACAGAGCGAGCAACAACAAACACGCTCCGATCAGGTAGCAGTATCCCCAGTACGAACTCCCCATCATGATAAAGCCCAGGCTGCCCAGAATTGCCAGCTTCGGATACAGTGCCTCCTGCGGGAACGGTGCGGGCGGCCGGTGAAGCCGGTACTCCACCCACAGCAGCACCACAGAGCCGGCCACGTATCCAAGCCACAGCGCCCAGAGCTGCCGCGACGGTTTCCCCTGTGGCGGAAACCAGTCTCTTCGATAGAACCAGAAGATCCAGGCCATGGCCGCGAACTCGGCGAACCGCGTGCTGAGCAGAATCGCCAGGGATTCCCAGCCGGCTTGTCGCGCCAGGAACACGAGGAGATTCGCGGCGGGAACGATCCACGCGAAGTGGAACAACATCCGCGACCACGTCCGAAACTCCACATCATGGTGGCCGCGTTCGAGCGTGCGCACGAGTCGATCCAGGAGATGGGGACCCGTGATGCTGATCGAGTCGCCGTTGAGGTACCGCTCGAGGTCATCCGCCAGTTCTGCGGCGGTGGCGTACCGGTCCCGGGGGTTCTTTTCCAGGCATTTGAGGCAGATCATCTCCAGCTCGCGGGGAGTGCTGGGATTCAGCTGCCGCGGCAGCTTGGGGTCGTGTTCCAGGATGTGCGTGAGTGTCTCCAGAGAGGTCCGCCCCTGGAAGGGCGGTCGCCCCGTGAGCAGCTCGTAAAGCACCGCGCCGGCGGAGTAGATGTCGCTGGGCGGCCCCACCCGCTCAGCCGATCCCATCGCTTGCTCCGGGGACATGTACGTTGCCGTCCCCACGATCTGGCCCGTCTGGGTCAGTTTCTGGTCCGTCTCGATCCGTTTGGCCAAGCCAAAATCGGTGACGCGCGCCTGATCTCGTTCGTCGATGAGCACGTTCGAAGGCTTGATGTCGCGGTGCACGACGCCGTGCTGGTGCGCGAAACTGATCGCTTCGGCGATTTGCCGTACGTAGCGTGCCGCCAGCTTCGGCGGCACAGGGCCTCGGCGCTTGATGTGCGCGAGGCTGGTACCCGAGACGCATTCCATGGAGAAGAAATACTGGTCTTCGCAATGCCCGACTTCGTGGACACCGACGATGTAGGGATGCTGGAGCGAGGCGGCCGCCGCGGCCTCACGCTGGAACCTGAGGACGTCCTGTTCATTCGCCGCCGCGCCGGCACCGATCATCTTGATCGCCACGATGCGGTCCAGACTGACTTGCCGCGCGCGATAGACAATGCCCATGCCGCCGCGTGCGATTTCCTCGAGCAGTTCGTAGTCGCCAAATCGGCGCAGGAAGGGTCCCACCATATCATTGCCGCGTGCCTCAGCCGTCGGACCGCCTCTGTCGCGCGGTGACACAGTCAACGTCGCAATGTTGGCGGATGCTTCAGTTTCCGCCCTCTCCTGAATTCGAGCGCGCGCATCGACGGGCGGTTCCCGGGACCCGTGTTCGGCAAGACCGGTAAAGCGGTCGTAGTTGTCAAAAAACGCCGCCAGCTCCTCGGCGACGGCAGGATGCCTGGCCAACAGCGCGGCCCGCTCGGTCCGCTCGCCCCGCTCCGGGGCGCTCAGGTACGCGGCGATCGCTGCCCCCAGTTCCCTGTCGTGGCTGGAGAAGTCGGGAAACTGTGCCTTACTCATCGCTCTTCCAACCTGGAAATGGGCGTCTGGTGCGTGATGCCCCGAAATTGTCGGCGGACTAGCGCCAGTTCAACACGCGGAAGACCCCCTCGCGCTTGACAGCGCGGTCTGGCAGCTGGAGGAGCTTCTCACGGTAAATGCTCAGTGCCACTCCCAGCCCAAAGAGCAACGCGCCACCGATCGCCAGGTGGACCCCCGCCGCCACCTGCTGCTGCCAACCCAGAGACACAACGATGATGATCAAGTACAGCACCAGGGACAGCCCCCCCAGGCACGTTGTTGACTTGATCTGCCAGCCGAACCCGGTGACCAGCAGCAGGACCGTCACCGTGAACAATGCCAGTTCGTCCACGACGGAGACGTGCGCGACCGGACTGCCGAAGAAGCGGTAGTAAACCACCGCCACCACCAGCGGGACGGTCGCCAACACGCTTCCCAACCAGAGCCCGACGCTGACCAGTTCATTCGGGGCCGCGCCGGCTTCCCGGAACCGACCCACGTAACTGGCCAGAACCATCACCAGCCCCACCGCGACGCAGAAGATCTCCAGCTTCTGCCAGACGGTCAGCTCGATCAGGACGTTGAGCGTCAGGAAGGTGACGGCGGCCAGGGCAACCGTCGCGGTGACGTACAGGCGCCGCCAGAAACCGCCGGGTGCCACACTGACGGCGCCTAAGCTCGCCAGCGTCGTGACGACCAGAGCCCAGAGATCACGCCATTCGTAGCTCCCTGCAGCGATCCGGTTCAGACCCTGCAACAGGGCAGCCAGCGAGGCGATCAGGAGGATCGCATTACCCATCTGAAACGGTGCCAGCCCGCGACCGCGTGTGGCGAGCCCTTTCACGCCGGTGACGGCGTTGTACATCGGGACACGTTCGATGCCCAAAGTGCGACTGACCGCCAGGCAAATAATGCCCAGCACCGCATAGAGCATGATGTAATACGGACCCGGAACCCCGAAGTAACCGAGGAACTGCCAGACCGCTCCGCATGCCGCCAGCGCCGCGAAATAGACGTTGACACTGCGGCGGCGGAAGATGGCCGCGAGGGTGTAGAACACCGCGGCTTCCGCGAACACCAGGCCCAGCAACAGGTTGTCCAGGGATTCCCTCACGGGCGACAGTACGGCCTCGACAATCTGCAGGGAGGCGACCAGCACGTGCAACAGGATGACGAACGCCGCCGTATGAGCCACCCAGCCCAGCGGCCGTTCGACCGTGTGCCCCCGCCACAAGCGGGCCGCCGCCAGATAGGCAATCGGAATCAGCATCAGCAAGGGAGCCTGCTGCGTCCATAGCCGCAAATCCAGCAACCGCAACAAGCCGGCCGCGGCGATGAGCAGGGCGGCACCGCTGTTAAACAGATTCACCACCGACCAGCGCGGCGACCAATCCAGGAAAACATGGGCTGACAGGCGATTGCAGAGCGCGACCAACAGCATCACCACGACGAACGGCAGGCCCGTTTCATACCCCCACTGCACGGAAGCCAGATACGTGCTCGTCGCACGGATGTGCAGCCAGAGCCCAAGTAGTATGGGCAACGTCCCGAGCACCATGGCCAGAGGCGCCAGAACGCGGCTGATGCGGTCATTGGTCCTCGGGCCGAAGAATTGAACCAGATTGACGAGCAAGGCCGTGATCGCCAGGACCGCAATCCAGCCCTCAGCGCGCAACCACTGGCCGGCAATGGTGGCTTCCGCCATGACCAGCGAGAACGCGGCCAGGCAGGTGTAGACCCCCACACGCCGAACCACCAGATCCGAATACAGATAGGCGTAGGTGCCGGCCAGCCACAAACCGCCGGCAAACAGGAAATGCTCCGTGATCCAATTTCCCCCCCACGTCGTGCCGAGGAATCGTTGACTCCCGGAAGCGTCCGTCAGCCAGCCGACAATCTGGGTGCCCAACAGCACCAGCAGCGCAGCGCCGATCTGGGCATGCCCCGACCAGAAGCACGGCAGTCCAAACGTCTTCCGCGTGAACGGTTCACCCTCCGTCGCAAAGGCGCGCTCGACGTGAATCGAGACCAACCCCAAAGCCATCAGCATCAACGCCAGAAACGACGTGTCACGGGCCATGCCAAATTCGGCCAGCAACAGCGTGAGCGTCAGTGTCGCTCCCGCCTCGACCGCATACACGAACAGCGGATCTCGCAGTACGTAGACGGTGGCGGCATACAGCAGACAACACACCAGGCCGCCGACCCACAGATGGTCTTCCACACTGACGAGATCGAAATGGGCGTAATACCAGAGATTGAGTGGGGCGACCACGCAGCCGAGGAAAGTCAGAGCCTGACCGGCCACCCGATAACGGGTCCTGAGCGAAACCCACCAGCCACCTCCGAGAAGAACCAGTGTGCCCACACCCAAAGCGGCGGCGAGCACCAACTTGTTCTCGAAGACGCCGATGCTGGTCAGCCACACGATCAATCCCAGCACGGACAGACCGCCGCCGAGCGTGAACATCCACTGGATGCTGCGCGGATCGAGCAGCGATTCAAACATCAACCGCCACAGCTTGGAAGTGCTCGAACGTTCTTCCGCCGGCATCTGGCTGGGGGGTTCGAAGAAGTGCTGGATCGAAGCCCGAACTCCGTCAGACGCCGGCTCCGTTAATTCGGCTGCGATGGGCCCGGCGGCAATCTGTGGGACCTCGACCACACAGCCACAGAATGGACACTCGCCGCGCTTCCCTGCAAACCGCTCGGCCGCCTGCATCGACCTCTTGCATGACGTGCAAGCGAACTTGATGACCATGATGCGTCTCCTCTCTAGGTGGACGCTACGTGGTACGACGGAAACCGAATATCACACGATGCCAGTTCTCGGTTCCAGCACGCGCTGATTCGAAATCCTTAACCTGTCGTCGAGTGTAAGCCTGTCCGAAGAAACATGCAACGAATTTCGATGACACGGCGCAATGAAATCGCCACTAGGTTGCTTTGCGTTCGTGATCCGCCTGACGGGGACGCCGCCACGACGAAAACTCCCGTGCCGCCACGCATGTGGCACAGCCGGTGGTATCGCACATCGCTGCCAGGTCGTGGTCGCGCGACCCGCTTGGTGGTTCGTGCAAACGCAACATGCGCCGCGCGCCCGACGCGGTGCAAGGAAAGGCGTGAGCCGGTGCGAATGCGGCATCCACCCCGACGCTTGTGCAATCGGCGTCCCAGCGACCACGCCGGGCACGATCGAATCAGCGTGGTTCGTTACGGATCATCCTCTCCCCGCTCTTGAATCGCCTGAGCGGCTCCGAGCCGATTGTCGGATGCGACGGACACGGTACCGTGGGCGGACTGCTCGACTTGGACGAAGACCGCGGCCGCACCACGTGCGGTGCAATCGTGCACGGCGACGTCCTCGACGCGCCGCAGCCGGATCACGCTGTCACCCGCGAAGGCAGCACCCAGGCGCGCGCCGGCCACCTCGCAGTGCGCGACCTGCTCGCACACGATGGCCGGACGCATGTCGGGCTGCACGGCGTCGATGCGGATATTCGTCAGGGTCAGATCACGCACGTGCCGGGCATAGAATGCGGCGAACGGCATCGTTTCCCCCAGCACGCTGAACTCCGGACGCTGGTTCACGAATTCAGGCAACTCGCGCACCGTGGCCTGTTCCGCCGTGCCTCCCCCGGCCACGGTCATGGAGACATCGTCGAACGCGATGTTCTCCAGGAGATGTCCGGGCACTCCGCTGAGGACGATGCCTGTCGGCGCACCGGTCAGTTCGGTGTTGTCGATGCGCAGGTGGCGGAACTGCATGTCGCGCAGCGCCTGCAGTGGAGGAACTCCCTCCGGGCTATCGACCCCCATGCGCCAGGCATTGAAGGTCAGGAACACCGGACGCGGCACATTGCGCATGACCAGCCCCGCGAACAGCATGTTCTTCATCATGCCACCTTCGCACATCTGGATCTTCAGACCGGCGTCCCGGATGTCCCGGAACACGCAGTTCGAGATCGTGACGTCCTCCAGATTGCCGCGTGACAACAAGCCGATGCGCACGGCCGCCCACTGGCTGTGCATGGTGCAGTTGCTGATAACCACGCGGCGGCAGGGCCGATCGACGCGTGACGCCTGCAGGCAGATGGAGTCGTCGCTGGTGTCGAACAGGCAATTGCTCACACGCACGTCTTCGCAGCCGTCAAAATCGAGTCCATCGCCATTCCAGTTGGCCCGGCTGTGGATGGTCACACCGTCCACGACAATGTCGCGGCAGTACAGCCAGGCGGAGGTCCAGGAGGCCGGATTGCACAGACTCAGATCGCGCACGCGCAGTCGGCTGCAGTCCACAAAGCGGATCAGCATCGGGCGGTGCCGTGGCGGGTTGGCTTGATTGGGGAAGTGCTCCACCGTGCCCTGCCCGTCGATCACGCCGTGGCCGATGAGTCCGATGCCTTCGGCGCCGCGCGCAAAGATGAGACAGCGGTCCATATGCGACTCGCCGGCGTACATGTTCTTGTGCGTATCGCTGGCATAATCGTCGAGACGCGTGCTCCCCAGCAGCACGGCGCCTGACGCGATGTGCAGGGTCACGTGATCCTTCAGGTACAGCGTTCCCGTCACGAAACGACCACCGGCCACGAGAACTTCGCCACCGCCCCGAAGCGTGCAGTCGTCAATCGCCTGCTGGATCGCCGCGGTGTTGACCGTCGCACCATCACCGACGGCGCCATACTGGCGGATGTCGAAGATCGCGCGGCAGTCGTCCGGCTGGTGCTGCCGGGGCGGTCGCACCATCAGCTCCTCGATCGCATCACGTGCAGCGGGAATCTCGGCCGAGAGCTCGACGCAGGCGTGCGTGGAGGTGGGATCGGCCTGCCAGGTGTGATGCCCCGTTTGCGGGTCGTACACCAGGCGGTGTCCGCGCCGCTCGGTAAACAACCCGGCCGTGCCCCGCACGGCGTAGAGCATGGCCAGCTGGTCCCAGCTGCAACGGCTGCGGCCGGGACCTCGCAAGTAGATTTCATAGGCGCACCGCACCGGATTCGCCTCGGGCGTGTCGGTCGTCAGGCGCGCACCCGTGAGCACCTGTTCGCCATGGTGCGACACCGCCAGCGGCGTGGGCCACGCATTTAAGACGCGTGCGGCCGACGGCCGATCGCACTCCCAGTTGAACGGGTCGGCACCCTCCGGGAAAACACCTCCCCCCATGGTCACGAGCAGACGCACCTTGCGCGCGACCAGCTCGTGCCCAGGCCAGGCGCTGATGTAGTCGGGCGGCGAGTCCAGCAGCCGGGCCAGCGCATACAACATGCCGGTGGCGCAGATGACCACGGAATGGTCCGGGGCGTCCGCGAGCACGCGCCGATACAACGTCACCGCGTCCGCCACGCTGCCCGGAGGAGCCGGTGCACGCTCTGCCACGCGCTGGACGTAGTCTATGCCATTCTCCAGCACGTACGCCTGGGCGCGCCGGTAGTGCGCGTACGTCGGGCTCACGTCGTAGTCCGGCCAGGCGATCGACCCGACAGGGATGGCGGGTCGATCGTAGTAGCGGTTGATGGCCCCGATGCACTGCGGCCCCCACGGCGCCGGGGCGCTGTGCACGACTGCCAGGATCCGCGCCTCGCCCAGGTCAGCCAAGGCATGCAACACCGCCAGAGTGCCCACGTCGTCACAGTCCGTGTGCATGTCGGTGTCAAAGATGACTGGTACGGGACGATCCCGCGCGACCAGCGGCGCGTCGTCGGCCGATGCACGCCGTGGCGGGCCACACCACAGCGCTAAGGCCACCGCAGCAGTCAATGCGGCACATTTTGCGCAAGCGCAGGCAGGAACGTGTCGGCACATGAGCGCACCTCGCAGCGAAGAGCCATGTCCAGTTCACGACACGCTCTAGCATAGCAGATCATTTAGTCGCCCAGGCAGATGCCCAACGCCCGGGCGGTGCGGATGAGGCTGCCGTCGGTCCGGACCGTCTTGAGTCGTCCCACGGCCTGGGTAATGGGCGCGGCGTCGACGTGCGAGCCGAGAAACGCCGCCATCTGGCCGGACGACATGGTGCAGCGCTGCGCGTCGGCAAACATCACGCTGCGGTGACACATCGCGCCGTTGGTTACTTTCGCCCATCCAGGGGCGCAGTGTCGAGCAGGCAATTTGCTTCCGCGACATCCCGCCTCAGGTGGGCGGGCAGCGACTTCCCTTGCCGGTTTGACCTAACCTTTCTGCGGATTCTTGCCGATATCAGAGGTGGATTACTTCGTCACCGTCTCCGAGCCTTGTCGATGCGTTGTCGCACCAGCCCCAGTCTCATTCTCACCTATGGCCTTGTCCTGAAGGCGCTTGCATGGCCGTGCTTCGCGTGCCCGTGCATGCCACTCGTGGAACAGAAACCCGTCGGTGCCGTGTCACGAGAAATGCCCGATGACGCGAGGACTGACTGCTGGTTTTGTCAGAGCAACACCAACCCCGTCCACGCCTTCCAGCGATCGTCGCTGCCACCGCACGGCCTGCGACCTTGCACCACCATGACGTGGGATATGCCCCGACCTCGTGGCGGAACCGCTGCCGAGGCTATGGCACGTGCTGCCCATGCCTTGTTGCCATCCGCTGCTCAGGCGGAATTTCAGGTCTTGCGCGAATGAGGCCTGACTGCGCTTGCTAGCCCTTGAGGCCTGCGGCCTCGTGTCAAGCTACCTGCACGGCCTGGCAACAGGCTGTCGGGAGTCGCTGCGGTTCTGATGGCATTTCGTCATCTGCCGGCACGATGCGTCCCGTTTGTTCATGTCTGCATTACTCCGCGCGACCATTGCGCTGAAGGAGCTGCGAATGATGACAATGGTCACCACGGTTAGAGTGTTTCTGGCATCCAATATCCGTCGGGCCACAGCAGTCTCCGCCATCATTCTCCTGGGAACGGCCGCTGCGACGTTGTTGTTCGTTGCCGGCGTTCGCTCGTTGGAGGGCTGGGGAGAAGACCGCCACCCCATTCAAGATGACGCGAAGGTAGCGCACACCGCGTGGGACGAAGCGGAGCTTGTTTCTGCGGAATGGACGCCACCGTTGGTGGTCGGCAAAGGCAGATCTCACGCATCCGGATGGAAGACATTGCCGGTGCAACGCAGCTCGTGGCCCCAGCGCGTGCGGTTCACCGGACGGCTCGAGTTGAATGCCGGCCGCGTGGCGCACGTCAGCTCGCTGGTCGACGGAGTGATTCGCGAAGTGCCCGCGGAACTCGGACAGGCGGTCCGGCCGGGGGACATTCTGGCCTATATCGACAGCCGCGAAGTAGGGGAAGCCAAGTTGCAGCTCGTCAAGGCCAAGCTGCAACTGGCGTCGGCGAGGCGAACCAACGAGTGGCATCACGCGATCCACGAGAACACCGTCGCACTGGTGGAAGTGCTGCGAAATGACGTGACGCTTGACGAGGTCGACGCAGCGTTTCGGGACCGTCCGATAGGGACCTATCGAGAGCAACTCGTCTCTGCCCTGTCACGTCTGAATCGGGCGAAGGCTGATTTCGAGCGTGTGCGCGGACTGGGAGCCAGCGCCGTGATTCCCGAGAAAGAGGTGATCCGTGCCAGGGCAGAGCATGAGGCCGCGGCGGCGGCGTATCGGGCCCTGAAGGAACAGATCCGATTCGACGCTCACCAGCGGGCGCTGGAGGCCCAACAGGAACTGCAGGCGGCCGACGCGGCCGTCACCCTGAGTCGATCGCACTTACTCATTCTCGGTTTTGGCGAGAAGGATATCGATTCCATGGACCCGATCGCAGAAGGTGAGCGCATCGCCTACTATCCAGTCCGCTCACCGATTGGTGGTACCGTGATCGCCAGGAATGCTCCACTCTCGCAACACGTGACCGAGCATACGGAGTTGTTTCGGATTGCAGACCTGTCCACAGTCTGGCTGCGTGCCGACGTGTTCGAAAAAGACCTGGATGCAGTCCAAGGACTCCAGGAGCGATCGGTGACATTCACGACCGGTGGCTATCCCGGTCGATCGTTCAGCGCCAGCGTCTTCTCTCTCGGAGACCTCGTCGCGGAAGAGACGCGGGCGGCGCCTTTGCTGGCCGTTGCCGAGAACCCCGATGGGCGGCTGAAACCGGGCATGTTCGTCGAACTCGAGCTGATGGTCCGCAACGATGCCGACGTCCTCCAGGCACCCGCCTCGGCGATTCAGCATCACGCTGGTGCCACATTCGTCTTTGTGGCGGACGGCACCACTGGATTTCAACGGCGCGACGTCCAACTCGGTCGGTCGACTGAGGAACTCGTGGAGATCCGCGCGGGGCTTGCCGAAGGCGAACAGATCGTGATCCAGGGCGGTTTTGCCCTGAAGTCAGAAATGCTCGTTGATCTGCTGGCGGAGGAATAGCATGATTGGCACGGTGGTGAATCTGGCCCTGGACAATCGAATCGTGGTGCTGTTCCTGACTGTCGCGATGGCGGGCGTCGGCCTCTGGGCAATGTGGCAGCTGCCCATCGACGCGGTGCCGGATGTCACCAACGTGCAGGTCCAGATCCTCACGAAGGCGCCCGCCCTCGGAGCCGAAGAGATCGAACGGTTCATCACCTTCCCGATTGAAGCGGCGATGAACGGTGTCCCTCGTGTGGAGGAGATCCGTTCGGTCTCCCAGTTCGGCCTGTCGGCGATTACGGTCGTCTTTGACGAAGGGACCGACATCTACTGGGCTCGCCAGATGGTCACCGAGAAGCTGAACGACGCCCGGGAGAACATTCCACCGGACATGGGTGCGCCGGAAATCGGGCCGGTCAGCACGGGATTAGGGGAGATTTACCAGTTCGAGGTGCAATCCCAACCAGGATATGCCCATTCGCCGATGCAACTGCGGGAGATTCTCGACTGGCAGATCGCCAACCAGTTGCGCGGCGTGCCGGGCGTCGTCGAGGTCAACACCTTTGGAGGCGAGCTGAAGACCTATGAGGTCCAACTTGATCCTCTCAGGCTCCAGAACTACGGAGTCTCAATCGGGGCCGTCGTGACGGCCCTTCGCGAGAACAACGGCAACGCGGGCGGAGGCTACCTGGTCCACTTTGACGAACAGCGGATCGTGCGTGGCGAAGGCTTGATCGCCGGCATCGGTGACATCGAGAACGTCGTGCTGCGCACCACCGAGGACGGAACAACCGTCTTCGTGCGCGACGTGGCCGACGTGCGCCTGGCGCCCATGTTGCGGCAGGGAGCGGTGACGCGCGACGTGCGGGGCGAGTGTGTCATCGGAGTCGTCATGCTGCTGGCGGGTGAAAACGCGCGGATTGTTGCCGATCGAGTGAAGGACAGAATCGAAGAAATTCAGCAGACGCTGCCCGCAGGCGTCGTGATTGACGCGTTCTATGACCGCACGGACCTGGTGCGTCGCACGATTCACACTGCCGGCAGCAACCTGCTGCAGGGCGGCGCGCTGGTGCTGATCGTGCTCCTGCTGTTGCTGGGAAACTGGCGCGCCGGAGTGATCGTTGCTGTCACCCTGCCCCTGTCGATGCTGGGGGCCTTTGGGGGGATGCTCTGGGTGGGCGTGTCGGGCAATCTCATGAGTCTGGGGGCGGTTGACTTTGGATTGATCGTGGACGGGCCTGTCGTCATGGTCGAGAACATTGTGCGGCGTCTCTCTGAGTGCGCCAGACGACAGGGCCAGCGTGCCGAAGCGTCGCTGCTGCTGATCCGTGCGGCCTGTCACCAGGTGGCCCGTCCCGTCGTCTTCGGCGGGGCCATCATCATGCTGGTCTATCTGCCGATCCTCTCGCTGCGCGGCATCGAGGGCAAGATGTTTCGTCCCATGGCCTGGACCGTGTTATTTGCTCTGGGGACGGCCCTCGTGCTTGCCCTGGTGCTCATGCCCGTCTTGGCCGCTGTCTGTCTCCGCCGCGGAGTGAGCGACAAGGATACGTTGCTGGTTCGCTGGGCGAAAGCGGGCTACCGGCCCCTGGTGAGAACGGCCATGGCAAGGCCCGCCCCGGTGGCGTTGGCCGCCCTGGCAGTCGTTGCCGCCAGCCTGTGGATCGCCAAAGATCTGGGCGCTGTGTTCGTCCCGAAACTCGACGAGGAATCGCTTGCCATTCAGGCCGTCCGCCTGCCGAGCGTATCGCTGGAATCCTCCGTCACGATGACGGGCGACATCGAACGAGTCCTGCACCAGTTCCAGCCGGTCGCATCGGTGATCTCCAAGACGGGCCGTCCTGAGATCGCCACCGACCCGATGACCGTGAACCTGACAGATATCATCATCAAGCTGAAACCGCGCCGCGAATGGGAAGGGTTTAAGTCGACCGATGAACTCGTCACCGCCATGCAACAGGCCCTCGACAGCCAGACTTCCGGCAACGCGTACAGCTTCTCTCAGCCCATCGAGCTCCGCGTCCAGGAACTGATTGCGGGCGTTCGGGCCGACGTAGGCATCAGCCTCTACGGCGACGACCTGCCCACGCTGGTGGAGAAGGCTGAAGAAATCGCGGCGGTACTGGAGGGCATTCCCGGAGCCGCGGACGTCGGCGCAGAGCGTGTTGCCGGATTGCCCTATCTCAATGCGCGCATCAAGCGAGACGCACTCGCTCGCTACGGAATCAATGCGCGGCAGGTCCTGGATGTCGTCGCGGCCGTCGGCGGCGTCGAGGTGGCCGAGGTTTTCGAGGGGCAGCGTCGCTTTCCGCTGCGGGTCCGCCTTGCGCCCACGTGGCGAGAGAACCTCCAGCAGATCCGCCAGATCAAAGTTGCTGATCTGCGAGGAAGACATATTCCCCTGGACCAACTCGCCGAACTGACCATCGAAGACGGACCCGCCCAGATCAGCCGTGATTCCGTCCGCCGGCGAACGCTCGTCCAGTGCAATGTGCGGGGGCGCGATCTGGCCGGATTCGTCGCCGAAGCGCAAGAGGCGATCGCTGCCCAAGTGGCGTTGCCAACGGGATACAGTCTGACGTGGGGCGGACAGTTCCAGAACCTCCAGGACGCGGCGAGGCGCCTCGCAGTTGCCGTGCCGATCGCCCTCCTGCTGATCCTGGCCTTCCTGTTCGTCAGTTTCCAGTCCGTGCGCCTCACTGTGTTGATCTTCTTGAATGTGCCGATTGCCGCCACGGGAGGCATCGCTGCACTGTGGCTGGCCGACCTCCCGTTTTCGATTTCCGCCGGTGTCGGCTTCATCGCTCTGTTTGGTATTGCCGTTCTCAACGGAGTCGTCCTGGTCAACTACATCGTCGATCTCCGCCGTCAGGGTATGTCGCCCACCGACGCCGTTTTCGAGGGGGCCGTAACCAGGTTGCGCCCCGTTCTGATGACCGCGATGACGACCGGACTGGGACTCCTGCCTCGGGCAATTTCGACTGGCACCGGCGCGGAAGTCCAGCAGCCGGTGGCCACCGTGGTGATTGGAGGATTGATTAGCTCGACGATGCTCACCTTGCTTGTGTTGCCGGCGATCTATCGCTACTTCGAACCGAAGTCACTCGCCATGAACCTGCGGAACGACGCGCGGAACCCACAGGACATCGATGAATCAGCATTGGTCTGCCGACCCGGCATCGTCCCTGCCCCTCATATGTTGCGGTCATCGCAGCGGCACCGATGCGATGCAGGGACGACCAGTGACGAGGTCAAATGACCGTAGTCTCGAGCGGACACGATCAACGGGATTGGCAGGATGATGGTGGGAGCGGCGAGTAGAATCGGTACATCCTCTCGGGCGAACACCGGCCGTCACCGGACTCACATCACCAGGGATGACGTCATGCCAGCGTCTGTTGGCAGTCAGGTCACGCTGGTGACGGCGGCAGGCCGCGGGATCGGCCGGGCGATCTGCCAGGCGTTAGGTCACGTAGCGCGGCGGAGCCATCATCAGCATCCCCAGCGTCGTCGGCTTCAAAGGGTATCCAGACTAGTCGGCGTATACCGCGACCAAACACGGGGTGATTCTTTCCGGCATCACTGCGCGAACTGAGCGCGGCGCGCGGCCTGGGGCTGACCGGCGCAAAAGGTCTCGTAGAGAGCCTCGCCCACGCGGTTGATCTTGCGCTGCAGGCCGTCGAGAAACTCGTGCAGACCCTGGTCGATAATCTCCTGGACCTGGAGGTACGCCAGCTCGCTGCGGAGTTGTCCGAGCCGCTTTTCGGCGGGGTTCCAGAACGTGTCTTCCGGTGATCCGGAAATGGCATGCAGGCTCTCGTTGGCACTGTCCACACAGTGCATGATGGCACGCGGAAACGCTCGGTCCAGCACCAGGAAACCGACGATCTTGTCGGGCGCGATCCGCCCATGCTTGCGACGGTACATCTGAAACCCGCTGACCGACCGCAGCACCGCCGACCACTGCAGGTCGTCGGTGGTGGTGCCCACGTCGTCCACGCGGGGGAGCAGCAAGAAGTACTTGACGTCCAGGATGCGCGACGTCTTGTCGGCGCGTTCCAGCATGCGTCCGAGGCGCGCGAACTGCCAGCCCTCTCCGTGCAGCATGGTGCTGTCCGTGATGCCGTTGAAGAGCTGGCTGGCCAGTTTGACCTCTTGGAAAAACTCCTGCGGGGCCAGCAGGCACTCGCGCGAACGCGAGGCATCCATCACGCGGTGGTAGAAGTTGTTGAGTTGTTCCCACATTTCCGAGGCGATGGATTCGCGAATCGTCCGCGCGTTCTCGCGCGCGGCGCGCAGGCACGACAGGATGGAGTTGGGGTAGTCGTCGTCGAAGGACAAGAAACGGATGACGTGCTCCCGTGTCGCCGTGCGATACCGCTCCGCGAAATAACGATTGTCCCCGGTGGCATTGACCAGCGGCATCCATTGTTCGCGGTGGCCGTTGGACTGGTCCAACATCAGATTGAAGGTGACATCGGCAAACCGCGCCAGGTTTTCGGCGCGTTCGACGTAACGACTCATCCACAGCACGGAATCGGCGACGCGACTGAGCATGATGGGTTCCTAGCCATTCTCCGCAATGACCCACGTGTCCTTGCTGCCTCCCCCCTGGGACGAGTTGACGACGAGTGAGCCTTTCCGGAGGGCCACGCGTGTCAAGCCACCCGGGAGCACCCAGATATGCTCGCCATAGAGGATATAGGGGCGCAGATCGACGTGACGGCCTTCAAAATGGTCGCCGACGATGGTCGGCACACGCGACAAGGTGATGGTCGGCTGGGCGATGTAGTTCCGCGGCTGGGCCGTGATCAGTCCAGCGAAACGCTCACGCTCCTCCGCCGTGGCGTGCGGTCCGATCAGCATGCCGTAGCCTCCCGACTCGTTGGCAGCCTTGACCACCAGTTCGTCCAGGTGCTCGAGCACGTACTGCCGCTGCTGCGGGTCGGCACACACGTACGTGGGCACATTCGGCAGGATCGCCTCCTCGTCCAGGTAATACTTGATCATCTGCTCCACGTAGGCGTAGATCACTTTGTCATCGGCGATGCCCGTGCCGGGAGCGTTGGCCAGCGCCACCCGACCCTGGCGGTACGCCTCGATGATGCCGGGCACACCCAGCAGCGAATCGGGACGAAACGTCGCGGGATCGAGAAAGTCGTCGTCGATGCGTCGGTAGATGACATCCACCCGCTGCAATCCCGTCGTGGTCTTCATGCACACGAATCCATCGTGCACCACCAGGTCGCGCCCCTCGACGAGTTCGACCCCCATCTGGAGTGCGAGGAACGAGTGCTCGAAGTAGGCCGCGTTGTAGATGCCGGGGGTCAGGACGACAATCGTCGGATGGGTCACGGGCTCCGGTGCCAGATGTGCCAGCGTGGCCAACAGATGGCTGGGATAATCGAAGACCGGCCGCACGCCCGTTTCGCCGAAAATCTGCGGAAAGCTCCGCTTCATGACTTCACGGTTCTCCAGAACATAGGAGACGCCGGACGGGCACCGCAGGTTATCTTCCAGCACGTACACGCGTCCGTCCCGGTCGCGGATCAGGTCCGTGCCGGTGATGTGGCACCAGATGCCGCGGGGTGGCTGCAGCCCTTCGCACACGCGGCGGTAACTGGCCGCACCCAGCACCAGATCGCGGGGCACGACGCCGTCTCGCAGGATCCGCTGTTCGCCGTACACGTCGCCGATGAACATGTTCAGCGCGCGAATCCGCTGCCGCAGGCCGCGATCGATCTCCTGCCACTCCCGCGCCCCGACGATGCGCGGCACGATATCAAACGGAAAAATCTTCTCCGTGCCCTGCTGGTCGCCGTACACGTTGAACGTGATGCCCATGCGAAACAGCAGGCGTTCGGCCGCCGCCTGGTATCGCAGCAGTTCACCCGGTCCAAGCGAGGAGATGCGGTTGACAAGTATCTCCGCGCCGGGACGGGGCCGGCCCCGCTCGTCAATCAGCTCGTCGTACATCCCCTCAGTGTCATACGTCTGGAACGTCAGCCCATGCGAGGAAACGGGTCCATCGCACATGGTCGGTTGCAGCCTTTCCGCCTCGTCTTGGGTTGCTGTCGAGTTGCCAGAAGCGCAGTCCGGGGGCGACAGTTTGCGTGAGCCGTATTGTAGGAGCGCGTCGGGTCCGGAACAAGGTCTTCACGCGGCGCGCGGAGCATCCAGGGGGGTCACGTCGACGGATACGGAAATGCGATGTTGGCCGCCGCCGACAAAGACACCGCGGATGGGCGCCACGTCGGCGTAATCACGGCCCCACGCGACGGTGATGTGGTCAACCGAAGGGATCACGTTGTTGGTCGGGTCGAGATCCCGCCAGCCCGCGGCGCCGCCGCCGTACACCGCCAGCCAGGCGTGCGACGCGTCGGCGCCGACCAGACGCGGTTTCCCCGGCGGCGACTCGGTCCGCAGATACCCGCTCACGTACCGCGCCGGGAGTCCCAGGCTGCGCAGACAGCCGATCAGCACGTGCGCCAGATCCTGGCACACACCCCGCCGCTGGCGGAACACGTCCAGACAGGGTGTCTCCAGCTCGGTGGCCTGCGGATCGTACGTGAAATCCGCATGGACACGGGCGTTGAGTTCCGTGACGGCGTCCCACAGCGGGCGGCCGGGCGGAAAGGACGGGCGCGCGTAGTCGGCCAATTCGTCCGCCAGGCACACGTGCCGCGACGGGAAACAGAACTGGTACGCGTCGAGATCGCTGCGCGTCGCGCAACGCCGCACCGTCTCGCAGAGCACGTCCCACGCCAATCCGGCGTCGGCGACGATCGGCGCGCGTGCCGTCACGTCCACTTTGCTCGCCGCGGACACACGCAAGGATCGGTGCCGCTTGTGAATCGAAAAGTCCTGGACGGCATTCCCGAAATAGTCGGTACGGCGGCGTACCTCGGCCGGCGCGGGACGGACGGTCAGGCGACAGTACGTGCAGCGCTGCCAGGGGGTCGTCCGCGGGATCAGATGAGCCAGATTCTGGCACACCGGGACCTGGTCACTGTACTCGTACGTCGTGATATGGCCGGTCGTGCAAGTGCCATTCGGCCAGCTGACGGGGACTCCCCGCGTGGACGAAGTATTTGTGCGAGACGAGATCCGACAGCCGCGGCAGCTGATCCGTCAGCCGGCTGAGCAGCCGCTCCAGGCGGTTCCGGTCGCTGCGCTGACCGGCCTGTTCCAGCATGTCCAGATCCACCTGACGCACGCTGTTGAGCATGTTCAGGGCCAGACGCTCTTCGTCGCTTAACAGCGCCGGAGCGTCGCTCGGAGGGAGGTGGGCGACGTCCTGCGCGATGGCGGCCAACTGGTAGGCCACGCTGCGTGGATTCGTTTCGTCGGTCAGCAGCAGATCCAGCACGGGAGCGAGGCGGAGTTGAGCCAGGTAACGCGAGCGATAGGTCATCAGGCCGTCGCCGACCTCCAGCAGCATCTCCAGCAGCGTCGGTGACTGACCGGCATGGCTGATCAGAAAATTCTGGACCAGCACTAACGTGTGCAGTGCTCGTTCAAGACGCCGTCCCAGCTCCATGAACCGCCACCCCTGGGTGCGCGTCATGCTCTCGGCCGCCAGCCCGCCGAAGGCCGCCAACGCGGCAATCGTGTTGCCGAAGAGGGTGAGCAGATCGGCCAACGTGTCCACACGCTGCCCTCGGGCCGCGTGATACTCACCCCGCAGGTGGTGCAGCAAGCTCCAACTGTCGGGCGACAGACGGTCGCGGACACGGTCGGCCGTCGTCGACAACGCGTCGACACAGCTGAGGAACCCGGCCTGCGGCGTGTCGACGCACAGGATGGCCAGGGCGACGGCTGCCTCACTCTCGGTCCGCAAGTGATTGCCGTCCGGTGTCACCAGCTCACGCGGCAAGTGCTCTTCGGTCACCAACGTCCGCAGCAGCGGGGCCAGCCACGGCGAGGTGGCTCGCTCCGTTTCAGCGGCCAGGCGTGCCACGAGTGACCGGAGCATGCGGGCGGCCGAATCCGTGCGTTCGACATAACGCCCGAGCCAGAACATGTCGTCCGCCACGCGGCTCGGCAGCTCCGCCCCGCCTCGCCGCAACGTGATGCGTTCGTGCGGCGATTGCAGCAGCGACACGTCGGAGATTTCGGCGGCGGCCACAACCCAGACGTCCTTGCGCGTCGTCACGCGCGCCGCCGCTCCCCCCGACTCGACCGGCGGCAACAGCCCCCGTGCCAACCCGCCCGGCAGGACCTGATATCCCGTGCCGGACCAAACGGCAAACAGGCGCAGCGCAAGGGGCGCCGACACGATGTGCTCGCGCGAAGTCTTCACCGGCGCGGTCGACGAGAGCGGCGGCTGCTGAGCCACCAGGCCGTACGGATCCCGCCGCAGCAGCTCCGCCACGTGGTTTGGCTCGTGCCGCCCGTCGCCCGGCGACACCTCGCATTGACCGGCCGCTCCGAAGGCCGCGCGGAACATGAGTCCGCCCTGTGCCGCCAACAGCGTCTGCTGCCCCAGCGGCGTTCCCGACCAGAACGTCTCGACGGACGCCAGCCGCAAGGATTCCCGGAGCAGCCGCTGGCAGAGCGCCGGTAGATACGGCAACAGCGCCGGCGCCTGCACCAGCGAGCTGCCCAGGGCATTGACCACGCTCACATGCGATGCCCGCACGGCTTGCAGCAGCCCCGGGACCCCACGCGATGTATCCCCCGGCAGCTCGAGCGGGTCGCACACACGGTCGGACATGCGCCGCCAGATGACGTCCACCGGCAGCAGGCCACCGAGTGTCTTGAGCACCACTTTCTCGTCGCGCACAGCCAGGTCGCCCGATTCCACGAGCATGAAGTTCAAGTAACGCGCCAGGTACGTGTCTTCAAACCGCTGCACACTGTCCGCACCTTCGCTCAGCAGGACAATCCGGGGGTTTTCGCGATGCGCGGGTGCCAGACTCCGCAACGTCTGCTGCAGCGTGACAAAGAACGGCGCCAGCCGGTCGATCCGGCACTCGCGGATCATCCCCGGAAACATGCGCGCCAGAACCAGCCGCGTCTCGAGCGCGTGGCCCAGGCCGGTCGGTGCGTCGGTCCA
>JALOQX010000265.1 GCA_025459265.1 Pirellulaceae bacterium
GATCAATCGCTTGTCATCCAGCAGGGCCCAGGTCCCGCCGCGTTTGCCGCCGGGCGAGGCCTGAAACAGGAATTTCCCCGTGGTGCGGTCAAAGGCAGCTGGCATCGCCCGACCGGACGGCACGTACAGAATCCGGTCGGAGGCAACCAGGTAGCCGTGCGGCGAGATGCCGCCGAACTCCAGTTCATGGGCTCGGTCGCCGATCGTGTCATTGACCCACACGACCGCGCCATCCTCCGCCCGCAGCGCGTACACATACAGACCCTCGTACGGAAAAACGCCGGCGGCGAAGTGGACCAGGCCGGCGTCGACCAGCACGCTCGTGCGGACCGGCCACAGGGAAATCATGCGGCCGTTGCCCAGCACCCGCTCGTCGCTCGGTCCGGCACGCCGCTTCCACACCAGTGTGCCGGCGGCGGCATCGAGGCAATACACCTGCCCGCCGCCAAAGACCGTGGGCGCGAACCGCACCGGTCCTTCCGCGCCGAAGGTCCAACGCACCTGGCCCGTGGCGGCGTCCACGGCCCAGACCTGATCCGTTACCGAGGATCCGAAGTAAACCACGCCCTGGGCGATCGCCACGTGGAAGGCATTGTCCGAGTGCATGCGCGGCAGTTCCTCGGCCGGTGGCGGCCAGGCCGGCTTCGGGGCGCACTGCGGGCGATACGACCACTGCAGGCCGAGTGCGCGAGGCAAATTCTCGGCCGTGGTGCCGCTGCGCGCGACGTCCGCGCGATACGTCGGCCACTCCCCTGCCACGACGGTGCTGATCAGTACTGCCACCGTCAGAAAAAGCGTCAGACAGGCGACCGAAATCCGTCGCTGACGTTGCTCAATGCTGAGAGTTCTCTTCATGGAATGCTCCATATGGTCGTTCTCCCTCGCCCATGCCTCGGGACAGGATCGGTTTGGAGAATGACGCGGTCCTCCCGGGCGCCTTCCAGGCTAAATCTCGTCCCGTGCCGCGTCAACTCGCCGGACTCACCTCTCCCACTGGCCGGTGAGTAGCAGGAAGTCAATCGCCTCCTCGGACAGCAGCGCACCGCTCTCGGACGAACCTTGGCGTCGCATCAGTTCAAGAGCGATCGCCTCGTATAGATCGTCCGCATCCGCGTCGTGAGCGCACCCCACCCACAATGGAATGACGGACGTGGTGGCGTCCGTTCTGTTTGCGCGAAACGTCAAACCGTCATCGGAGTCGCTCGATTCACCAATCGATTGCGGACTGATCGTAGCAGGGATGATCGACGGCGCGAAGCTCAACGACCAGGACGCTTCTGCCCCGCGATCTGGGGCGACTTGTCTGAACTCACCTTCCGCGCCGCCCAGTGCGTAGTTCAAGTGGTTGATCACCAGCAGCGCATCGATGGGCGTGATCATCAAGTCCGCGTTGGTATCGCAGTACGGCGCGGTGGAATTCGCACCGGACATGAATCGCGACCCGGACGCATTCAGGCGATTGATGATCAACAGGGCATCGAGGGGTGACACGACGCCATCGGCGTTCACATCCAAGGGGAGCAGCGGGTTGGTGTAGGTTCCCGATTGGTCCAGGATGAGACGGGCACGGACGGACGGCGTGCCGCTGACGTAGATGACGTAGCTCTGGTGCTGCACCACGGGAACGTCGAGTGATGTGCCGCGGCCAAGGGCCAGCGGCAAGAAGGATGAATCGTAGACCTCCAGCACGACGCCGTCGTCGGGTTCCGATTGGGCAGTCAGGGTCAGCGTCGCATAACTGTCCGCGGTGAACGCGGCCCAGGCGTCGCCGTCGGCGAGCGTCAGTTGGCCGACCAGCTGCGTCGGCGGCAACGAGGAAGCCAACAGCAGCTGAAGCGATATCAGGTGAGGCCGAAGGCCCCGTTCACCGAAGTTGTACCCCGAGGCGTGGGGCCAGGTTGCGTTCAGCTCGATGTCGAGAAACGCATCGTTTTCCACGCGACAGGGAGACGGAGCACCCATAGTGCCCGTCCGGGCCCGTGAGGACCGTGCGCTGCGCCGATCCGGTCAGCGTCACGGGGACGTTCGGCAGTCCGATCTCGGCCGGGTCCATTCGACCGTTGTTGTTGACATCCGCATACACGCAACCGGTGATACTGTGCCGTGGCGTGGGGACCGCCACCGTGACCTCGAAACTGGCGGATCCAAGCTCGCCGGAACCGTCCTCTTCGCGGACGGTCACGGTCGTGACGTACACACCCGTGCTGGTATAGATGTGGGAGCGAGCGTCCAGCGGCCCGGGACTCATCAGCAAAAACGTCTCGACCGGCGACCCGTCACCCCAGTCGAGAGCCACCTGCCAGGGTTGATCGTCGCCGGGATCGATCAACGAACCCAATACGAAGTTTGTTGGCAGTCCTTGCTCACAGGATTGATCCGGTGCCGCCGTCACCACCGGCGCGACGTTGTTGACCACCAGGTTGAATACGACGGTCGACTCAAGGCCCGCGCCGTTCGTGGCCGTGAGCGCCACCGCCTGGCTTTCGTCCGGACCATTCTGGGTGTCGTAAGACCAGTTCCAGGTTCCATCTCCGTTGTCGACCACATCGCCGACAGAGGCCTGCAGGGTCACCGCCGCCCCGCCAGGGATGGCGCCCCGATAGACTGCCGTCCGGCCTTCGGTTGCGATCACGGCGCTCGCCGTGTCCTGATCGCCATCGTCATCCGACACGGTCGCCGTGATGAAGTAGCTGCCCAGCAGCCCGCCGGTGCCGCCGCCAGCCACATACTGATGAGTTGCCGTGAAGCTGAAGACGTCCTGATCGACCTCCGCCTCCGACGTGTGCCCGTCGCCCCAGTCGATCAGCACGCTGTGAGTGTCCTCCGTACCCCAGTCGACGAAACGTCCTGCCAGCGTCACCCATCCTTCCGCGTCCGCCTCGCTGATCTGCAGTGCCGTCACGATCGGCGGCAGATTCTCCATGGTCAGGGTCGCGTCGCGTGAGCCCGTGTCTCCGATGTTGTCGACAACCGTGGCGGTGATCGTGTAGTCGTCCGAAGGCGTGCCCGTCGGATCGTCGTCCCCGTACATGTGCGTCGCGCGAAACGTGCGCGCCGTCGGGTCGACCACCGCCTCGGAGTCGCTCTCGTCTCCCCATTGGATCGTGACCGTGTGGGTGTCGAGCAGGCCGGCATCCACGATAGTGCCGGTGACGATCACGAGCCCGGCTTCGCTCACAACGCGGCTGGCCAGTCCGAGACTCCCGATCGCCGGCGCAGCGTTTGTAACGGCCACGCTCGTGCTCGCCGCGCCCGAACCGCCATCATCATCCCGCAGAGACAGGTCGATCGCGTAGCTGCCGTCGTCGGCGTAGCGATGCACCAGTGTGACGGTGGTCGTGCCTGCCGGCAGGGCAAACGACTCGTCCTTACCGTCGCCCCATTGGATTTCCAGGACGAACGAATCCAGGACTCCTGGATCGGTGATCGTCGCGGTGAGCGTTGCGAGGAGATTCTCAGCGATCGGCGACAACGGGTCGGCGAGCACCGTCAGCACGGGCGCCGCATTGCTTACGCGGACGTCCTTGGCCGCACTGTAAATGCCGTCTTCATCGACGGCGGTGACCGAGATGGTCTTCTGGCCATCATCAGCGAATCGGTGTTCGACCGACTGCGGTCCGGCGCCGTAAACCTCCGTCGTCCCGTCGCCCCACTCGACGATCCACTGCGTGATCGTGTCATCCCCCGGATCATTAGCCGCCAGATCCAGGGAATACACTTCTCCCTCTACGACGTCGGCGGCGCCGACGAGCAACACCTGCGCTGCCACCGGACCCACGATGATGTCGGTGAACAACTCAGTCGCGCCATCATCCAGGTCCTTGATAACGGCCCGCACCCTGACCGCACCATCGTCGGTCAGATAAGGTGCTGGCACGAGGAACGAAGATTGATGGGTATCCGTCTGCTCGAACACGCCATCGTCATCAAAGTCGTAGCTGTAACGGAAGCCCGCGGCACGGTCCGCGGCCGACAGGTCGGACTGTGCCGCAAATGACACGAGCACGCCGGCGCTCCCTTCGTCGACCGGTCCGTCATTGTTCAGCTCGGCCGTGGGAGCTACATTGGCAACCTCCAACGTCACCTCGGCGGACGCCACCGTCAGGCCCGACGCATACTCCACTTCGACGCGGATGTGGAACGTGCCGCTGTCGTTCACACCCAGCGATTCGAGCTGCGACCATGTCAACGTCGGATTCCGACCCAACGCGCCACCCGACGCGCCGTTGACGTACCACGAGAACGACACGGGAGAGCCCACTGCGCTGGCCCGGAGCGCCAGATCCTGGCCTTCGGCCATCGCGTAAGGGCCCCCCGCGCTGACATCGCTCGCGCGCACGGTCACGTCAACTTCCACACTCTGCTGCGGCAGTTCGCCGAACGCCGCGCCGACCGGCACATCTTCGTCCACAGCCGCCACACGTACGACGTACTGGCCCGGCTCCTGGAAGAAGTGCGTGGCCGCACTCGCACCGCTGCCCAGGACTTCGACGGGCGTGCCGTCACCCCAACCGATGCGCCATTGGCTGACGCGGTCCATGCCCGGATCGCTGGCCACGTAGGCGAGCTCGACCGGCACGCTCACGTAGGCGGACGGGGCAGGCGTGATTTCCACTTCCGGTGGCGTGTTGGCGACCTCGAGCGTCGTAAACGCCTGCGCATTAAACCCTTCCATGTTGGTGGCGGACGCGCCGATCTGGAAGACCCCGTCATCGCCGATGCCGAGGTCGGCGAATTGTTCCCAGGTCAGCGTTAGGGCTTCGCCCATGCCCTCTTCGAAGATCCCGTCGCCGTTGAGATCCCAGGTGACCGGGCCGTTGAGCGCATTGGCCGATCCGTACGGCGTAACCGAAACTGACAACGTCACGGTATCGCCTTCGGCAATCTGATAGCTGCCGGCGACGAACTGGGCACCGGTGAATTCGATGCGCGGGGCCAGCGCGATCAGCACGTCGCCCTCGAATGTGTCGTACGTCAGCAATCCGCGGTCCTGCAGCTGCACCTGGCCCTCAGTCGGGGGCAGATCGAGCAAGGCATACGGATCTTGCGGGTCGAAGATGAGGCTGTCCCCCTCCTCGCCCGGCGCGTTCGCCGGTTCATTGCCGTGCACAACCGTGGTGGACGACGCCGCCAGGTGCGCGCCGGAGACCCGGATCACGTCCCGGCCCGGCCCTCCGAAGACCTCCGTGGTCGAATCCGGACCGACCCGCTCGATGGCGATCGCGTCGTGACAGTGCACGAGCGAATCATCTTCCTCATCGCCGTAGATGAGGAGTTCCACGCCCGCCGTATCGGCCCGGACCTGCACCTGATCGTCGTCCTCACCCAGGACGATCTTCGTCTTCGGGCTCAGATCCAACAGCGTGACCAGATCGTTGTTGGCGCCGGTCCGGATCGTGGTGGAGACAACCTCTGCGCTGGGCGCCTGGACAAGCGACAGCGTATCGCTGCCGGCACCGGTGATGATATTGAGCGCTTCGATATCGGCAAACGACGTCAGCAGCCCGATCGGCTCGGGATGGGACGTGTTGATCTCCAGCAACGCCAGTCCCCCGAGGCTCATGCTGTCCCCGCCACTTCCCACCAGTGCGTGTCCGGGGGTCTGTGCACCGGCCGGCGTGGTCGCGATGGCCCGCGGCGACTCGAGAGCGTTTACGCCGCCGATGTTGTTGCGCAGCACCTGGACGAATGCCAGTTTTTCGGTCTCCGCATCGTGCTGGAACACGGCCACGGCGTCGCTCAGCGCGCCGCTGACCAACACGAACGACTGGTCCGGCGTCAGCGCCACATCCGAAGGACCGGCCATGCCACGCACACCGGCAACGCCATTGGCAAGCGTCTGAAAATGGGACACGTCGTCGTCCAGCCCGCGACGGAAGACCGAGAGCGTGTGGCCATTTTCGGCCGTCACGTACACGAAGCGGTCGTCGCGACTGACAGTCACGTCGGTTGCGCCGGTGAGTCCGTAGATGCCGCCCTCGAAGCGATGAACCTCAATCAGAGACGTGCCATCCAGCACCAACAGCGTGTTGCTGGCAGGACTCACCGCGTACAGGAAGCGGCCGTCTGCGCTCGGGGCCAGTTCGCTCAGCCCACTGACGCCGGCAAACGCGATCGGGGTAGTCAACGTACGATCGCTGGGCGTGAGATCGCCCGCCAGGTCACGATTGTAGATGGCAATCCCGTCCTCACCCGCCACGTACAGCTGCGCGTCGTCGGGACTCAACGCCAGCGTGTCGAACACGTCCTGGCCGGGCGTCGTGACGGTGCCGCGGAAGGAAAGGTCGCCCGTGACCGCATCGCGCGTGAAGATGGCGACGCTGTGCTGGGCGGGACTGACCACGTACACGTCTCGGTCCCCGGCCAGCGCAATGTCCGTTGCGCCTGCCAGCCCGTGGACGGTAGCGCCCGCGGGATCGTGCAGGCCTTCCTTCAAGAGTTGCCGCTGCGTGAGCCCCTGAGTGTTGACGACCACCAGCGCGTTGTGGCCGCCATCCACGCCGTAGACGTGCTGCCCGTCGGGGCTGATCGCGATCGCCTCGAATCCCTGGATATCCGTATCCGTCCCAAGACTCGGCTTGCGCGCGCTGACAAAACTCACGACGAACTCCGCGGTGCCGCGGTTGAGCGCGGCCTGGACCAGCGGAGTTGTCGGATCGTCCGGGCCGCCGAACGTCAGGGATGCGTTGACCGTGAGCTCTTCGGTTTCGGGCACGAGCGTGGCCCAGGCTGCGCCTGCGGGAAGCGAAGCCAACGCGGTCGTGTCTCCCAGTCCGGCGAGCGCCAGGTCCTGCGCAAAGTCCAGCTGCTCGCCTCCCGGCAGGAGCAGGCCCAGCCTGGGCAGCGGCAGGTTGAGGTTCGTTACGTTGACGACCACGACCATGTCGAACCCGGTGTAATCGATGGTTGCCCCCAGCTGACCGCCGGCGTTGACCGCAACGCCATGATCGAACCGGAAGATGGCGACCAGCGCATGGTCCGGCGCGTGGTTCTGGCCGTCGGAGAGCGGATCGTAGTCGAAGTGGCTCTTATTGATGTTGGCGAGCAGACCAAAGATCTCGGCGCCCCCGGCCAGGCCGGCGATGACCGGCGTCGTTTCGAGGAAGTCGGGGCTGTCGGCCAGGAAGGGATTGGCTCCACGCGGACCGACAAACTGGGACGTCGTCGTGTGGATTCGATTGGCTTCCAGCGGTGCGCCGCCAATGGCCGCGACCGCGTCCCCGTTGAACGACAGGTTCGTGTTGCTGCCCAGAATCAGCCGGCCGTTGCCGCCTGCATTCACAGCACCCTGACTGCCGCCTGATGTGTCGACCGAGGTGGTGGCCGCACTGAGTACTGAGCCATAGAGCTTGATCGTACCACCCGCTCCGCCACCTCCGTCCCCGCCGTCGCGCCCGGCACCGCCGGTCCCGCCCGTACCGCCTCCTCCGCTCCCACCACCTCCGCCTCCGTAGCCGCCGTTCAGAAGGCCGCCGCCGCCCGTTCCGCCGGTTCCCCCGGTGCGACCGTCGGGCTGCCCGCCGGGTTTGTCCCCCGAACTGGCGCCACCGGGTCCTGCCGCACCGCCCGCGGCACCCGCGCTGCCGCTGTCGTCACCGGCACCGCCGTCGTCGCCATCTCCACCCACCGCCAACAATCCCGTTTCCACGCCGACCACCAGTCGACCACGGGCCACAATCTCGAACGCACCGCCGCCGCCACCTCCAGGTCCACCGCTCCCTCCGTTGCCGCCGCGGCCCCCGGTGCCACCCTTCTTGCCCGAGTAACCGCCGAGTCCGGCGTGGGCGTTGATCGCGGCACCACCACCGCCACCACCACCGCCACCGCCGCCGCCGCCACCATGACCGCCTTGACCACCACCGCCACCACCGCCGCCGCCGCCGCCGCCAGCACCACCGGTAATCGTCTCACCAGTCGCCGTGTTGTGGCCGGGCAAACCGTCCTCGCCGGCGTCGCCCTTGTTTCCGGTTTTCCCGTCGCTGCCGCCCTTGCCACCTTTTCCTCCGCCACCATCGGGGCTGAAAAAGCTGCCACCACCACCACCGCCACCGCCGAGGCCGAAAGCACCGCCCGATCCGCCAAGGCCGCCGACTCCCTTGCCACCGCCCGCTCCGGCATCGCTGCTCTGGCCCCCGATGCCGACGCCGCCCGCACCACCACCAACTCCACCGTCGCCACCGCCGCCACCGTCGCCACCGCCGCCCTCTGCTCCGTTCTTGCCATCCTTACCCGCCGAAATCGCATCACCTGCCGCGCCGCGAGCGCCACCGGCCCCGCCAGCACCACCGCCCGCCACGTAGCCGCCCAATCCCCCGGCACCTGCGCCACCGCCTTCTCCGCCGCCCGGCCCCGGTGTCTGTTCCCAGGCAGACATGTCGAACGTGACCCGCGAGCCGATCAATACATCGTTCTCCGCCAGCAGTGACAGTCCATTGACACGGGCCGAGCCGTACGACACGGCGGTGACGATCGTATCATCCGGGACCAATAGATCGCCCGGGAACGTGAAACGGGTGATCGCAGCGCCGATTTCCACCGAAATGCCCATTCTGGCGAGCGATGCGGCATCGGAACCAGAATCGTCGGCAGCGTCGTCGTCATCCAGGTAGAGAAAGACCGTACCATTGCTCAGCGTGCCCGTGACCGTATCGAATTCGACCCGGGAGGACAGCTGGAATCGTGGCACGACGGCCACGTCCGGTGCTGCCGTGCCCGGCACGAACCATTTGCGCGCGACGATGTTGTCGACCAGCGTTTCGGTACCGGGCGTCCAAGTGAGGTTGGTGAGCGCCGTGAACTGCGTCCCGAGCTGGACGGTGGCCACGGTGCCCGCCGCCAGTGTGAGTGACTGCTGGACCGTACCACCGCTGAGTGTCGTGCCTCGAAACGTGACGGCCGCGTCGCTCGTGCCCATAGCTGCCAGGTCCACGCTGTAGAGCGCAAACCCGCTGCCGTCGGGTTGCCCAGTGCCGTCGATCGAGACGAGCTCGATTTCGCCGCTCGTTCTGGCCGCCGCGCTGATCGACGTATCGCGGATTAAGACCGCGCCGTCCGTCGTCTGCAGTCGAAAACCGTCTTCGTCGTATGCGCTCGCACGGCTCGCCGGGAGCCCGGCGAAGTCGATCACCTGGTCGTAGTTCCGGAACGTGCCGGCGCCTGCGGGAGTAAGGGCCTGCATGCCGGACTGCAATTCGACACGGTTGCCCAGCACCACGCCGGTGACGTTGCTTGCCGTATCCATGACCAGGTGCAGGCTGTCCTGTCCGAACCCGCCCAGGATCTGCGTGAGGTCCGCCCCCGACGTGTCGATCACGGCGACGGGCGCCACCGGCGTCTGGTCGTCCGCGTCGTCGGCCTGGAGTATCTCGCCATTGACCAGCGTCCACGTCACACCCGTCGTGTTGTTCGCATTGTCCACCGTCAACGTCTCGACATTCAGTCGCAGCCTGGTGAACTGCTCGGCTTCTGGAAGACCGTCGACGTAGACATGGACGCCGTCCTGCCCTGTTCCGCCCGACACGATCGTATCGACCGCGTTGCCGATCCGCCGGACGTGGATCGTATCGTCGCCACCGCCGCCGTCGACGTTGACAGTGGTGGTTTCCAGCGCCATGTCGATGGTCAACGCATCGTTTCCCTGACCGAGCTTGACGACGACCACTTCCACAAGGTCGAACGTGACGTCGCCGGGGACCACGTGGCGGATCACACCTTGACCGGCAATCCCGTCCTCGATCGAGGCCCCATCC
>JALOQX010000051.1 GCA_025459265.1 Pirellulaceae bacterium
CGCGGGAGCTGGCACGGCAGATGGAGTTGCTCAACGAGATCGAACAGCTTGTCGACACCACGCGCCGTGCCCACGCCGAACTGGGCGGCGAGTTCGAGCGGATCTGGTTGAGCGAGAGTGAGCCGTACGCGCTTGACTGGACGCTCAAGCGCTATCGCGACGTGGACCAACGCTACGGCGAGCTGACGGCACGCCTGAAAGCTGCGCACGAGGCAGTCCGACGCGGCGAACCGCTGCCGGAACCGGAAGAGATCGGCCTTGTGCTGCCCAGCTCGCTCGCCAGACATGCCCGGCCCCGGCAGCGGATTCCCGAGCCGTTGCAGCCTGCGGCACCGTGGCTCGCACCCCAGGCTTCCCACCGGTGGGGACTCGTGATTGAAGCGGGTGAGAGCGATCGCTGGCAGCTGCCGGTCGAAGTGAACATGAGCGTGCCGGCCGAGTTGGCCGCCAGCCCCGTGCGCGCGTTCTGGCTGCAAGCGGACGGTCCGGCCCGCGAGATCCTAGCGCAGCTGGACAACCCTGCCGAAGGCGGTATGAGCCGGCTGGTCCTGGTACTGCCGGGCGAACTACCGCGCCAGTCGGCGGCTCAGGTCCATGTGTACCTGGGCCTCTCCAAGGCGCCGGCACTGTTGCCGGAGGCTGTAGAGGCATGCCAGCGCGATGACGGTGCCGTCATCGTGCGTAACAACGCCGTGCAGCTCACGCTGGGCGCCGAGGGCGCGCACGTTTACGAATGGCGCAGTGCGGCAGCCGAAGACCGGGACCTGACCATGCCCGGAACCACCGGCTGGGCCGGGTTCTCCGATCTCGGCGGTGCCTACCGCCAATCCGCCAATCGTCTGACATGCCTGGCCCGTGGTCCGGCACTGGTCCGCTATCAGTGCGAAGATGAATCGGGTCTGCTCAAGACCATCAGCCTCTTCGGCGGCTGTTCCTGGATGGAAGTTATCTTGAGCGATGCCGTCGATTACTACTGGGACTTCGACAATCCCCGGAATTTTGCGGCAGACGGCCCGAGTCCCGGACAATACCTGTTTTCCACGGGAGATACGGGCGCCGTCGGCCGTGAAGCGGACGGTGTCCCGGCGCAGGTCAGAGCCGCCGCCGACTGGGCCATCAAGTGGAATGAGCAGCGCATGGCCTTGGGCATGACCACACCCGAGGTCGCCGCGCAGTTTGTCGTCGGGCCAGGAGGCGGCGCGGGAGGAGTGGGGATCGAGGGATCACGACCAGCCAGCCATTTCGTGACGTTTGCCGGCCAACTGTCCGCCGAACCCGCCCAGACGATGCAGCAGCTAAAGCAAACCCTGGACCTGCGCCAGAAATCGTCCGTGGTGCTTCATGGCTTGCAGACGAAATGACGGCGGCCAGCGTCCGCCTGAGACCGGCTACGCCACCTGCGAATCAACTTGCCCGAGGCTGCCGCGTTCAGTGCGCATCACGACGTGGCACTATTCCCACCGCGAATCCGCCAGGAAGTGGCGGTACCTGCGCAACACTTCCTCCCGGCGCACATTCAGATAGACCATGATGGCGATCACGACGAAGCCGATGCCGATCAGGATTGCGGCGCGGAGGATACCGCTGTGCCGCCGCTGAAACTCCAGACCCAGTTGGCCCAGCACATTGATGACGAGGAACGCCAGACCGACATACACGAACGGGCGCACGCGCAGGGCGATGCCTGCGCAGATGCCAGCCAGACTGAGAAACAGCACCAGGATGAATTGACCCAGGTGTTGGCCGGCGGACGCGAAGGCGTCGAGCGAGGACACGGCCAGGATCGCGCCCGCCGCCGCGTAACGGATACCAGCCAACGTCTGATGAGGCAGGTCACGGTGATGCAGTTGAACAAGCACCAGCAGGGTGATCGCGGCTGGAATCACATACAGTTGCAGCAGATGAGTGGTATCGCTGAGTTGCGGTACCCACACATATAGTCCGACGTTAACCAGGGCTGCCGCCACGTATGCCGCCCATTTGAGCCGTTCGCGTCGTGCCGCCAATGCGTAGAATGCGGCTGCGGCGAAGACCACCAAGGACAGCCCCTCGCGAGACTCGCGGCCGTGGGGAGTCACAAACAGCAGGGCCATGGGCAATGCCAATGCCGAGAAGAACGTCGGTCGTTGGAATACGGCCCGGACGGCCGCGGGACCGCGCGAGACCGCGACGTTGATGCCAAAGAGCACGAAGCTGAGAGCGATGATCCCGAACGCCTTGTCCAGGGACGGGCCGAATGGCGCTCCGAACAGTCCGTGCCGCACGTAGAGGTAGAGCACGGCGGAACCAGCCTCCGCGAGATAGACCCAGACTTCCTGCTGACGCTGCCAGGACAGGAACAGCCAGGACACACTCACCAGGGCGATCGAAGCCGACACGGCTATGGCCGGCGTGGTGAGGGCCGGTTCGACCGTGACGGCCGCGATTGCCGTCAGGCCGCACGCGATCAGCGTGAACCCAGCGGACACAACCGTCAAAACCCGGCCGGCGCCCGGCCGGTCGACCGCCGTCTCTGCGTGCGCTGCGTCACCGCTCAGCCGCCCGGCCCGGAGCGCGTACAGCAGAGCGAGCACGGCCGTTGCCAACCCCATCCCCGGCAGCGTGGCCGACACGCTGCTCGTGGAGATCGGCTCGGACGGTGCGTGCAGGAAGATCAATGTCGACCAGACGGCGGGGAGCAGCAGGATGGGTCCGGCGACGCCCAGCAGGACCATCTCGTTCAGGCCGTCACCGGCGTGCGCGTGCCGGCATACGGTGGACACAGGCGCATACCAGTTCGGTTCGCTGCGTCCCAGGCGGCTGGCTACGAGGCAGCCTCCGGCCGCTACAAACAGCGTCACGCTCGTGCTCGGCACGACCGGCTGCATCCAGGTCCAGACAGGAATTGTGATGAGGATCGCCGCCGCGAACAGGCCGTATACCCAGCCGATCGCCGCGGATGCCAACTCACGGCGTTCCGCCGCGTCCGTCACAATTCCGACGCGTTGCAGGAAGCGCTCGCCGACGGGTCGCGTCAACGCCACCGCTACGACGGCCCAGAACACGCCGCTGCACAACAACGCGAGATCCGGCGTGAGCGTCCAATCCGACAGCGCTGCCCACCACAGCGTGGCCAGCAGTCCGGAGCCAATCAAGGCATGTACGAACACACGGTGCCGCTCCAGGTAGAGGACGTGGAAGAAGAGCAGGAAAGCGGCCAGGGGCGTCAGCAGCCAGGGCCAGTTCCCGCTCGTCGCCCCAGCCCGCTGGATGATGTTACCCGCAAACAACATCGCGGGAGCCATGACAATCGCCGCAGTCGCCGCGAACGGCCACCAGTAGAACGCACGCTCGCAACCGACCGCGTCGACACCGAGGATCGCGCCGACACGGTCGCGAGATAGACGTATCAAGCGCGCACCACAGACGCATAGGTTCATCATGATCGCGCTCGCCAGCAGACAGCCGCCGAGATCGAGCTGAAACGCTGCCTGAATGCCGGCCACCACGCCGCAGGTGAGGAGCACCACGTGCGGATAGAGCCACCAGGATGCCCGGAAGGCGCGCACGGTCACGAGATACGTCAGGCTCGCTGCGATGAGCGTCAGACCGAGACTCAGGCCGACTCCGGTGTCTGTCCGCACAGCCGCCAGTGCACGGGTGAGACTCAACGTGATGCCGGCGATGGGAAGTGCGACGGCGAACTGCGTGATCGGTTCGCCGTACGTCCGCAGCATCTCTGCCGCGCGCGCGTCGCGCTGGCGCACCCGCAACGCGCGCTCCAACAGCAGCAGGCCGATCACGGCCAGCGCCATCGCCGTCAGTGTGGCGGCAAATGCCAGCGAGTGAGTTCCCCACCCGCTCGCGGCAGCCGCCATCACGCCGCCAGTGCCAGCCAGGCAAGCCACGTAGACGAGGGTACGGGCTTGCGCGGCGAGATTGAGCACTTGCGCATTCCCTGCCACAAGCAACAAGGTCATGGCCGCAATCGCGCACGTGGTCAGCAGGGGCTGCAGATCTCGACTCTGAAGGAAATACACCACCCCGTGGCCGATGGCCACCAGCGCCGCGGCCACTGCACATCGCAACAGCGGCTTCTGAAAGACGATCACAACGTCCAGCGACGGCACCTCGCTATCCTGTTCACGGACCGCTCCCGCGTGCCACCGCGCCACGGGCCACGCTGCCGCGCCACCCGCTCCCCATAACAGCAGTGCCAACCCGGCCACTGCCGGACCGGCCACCGTGGCGGGAGAAGCCAGGAAGATCATTCCCACGTAGGCGGCTGCCCACAGCGCGAGCGCCGCGATGTACGTCATCGTCGACGCGCGATACAGCCAGCCAGCCATCGCACAGACACCAACCGTCGCCACTAACGCGATGAGCAATGCACCGGTCTCGCCCGCACTCGAATTGACCGCTGCCACCACGACGCCGACGCATGCCAACAGCAGGGAGAATTCAGCCAGAGGCACACTCCAGCGTCGACGCCAGCTTGGCTCCGTGAGCGGAAGCGGAGACGCAGACCATGGCCTAGGCAGCAGACCGTGCTGAGATGATTCCCCAGCCGTCCTTGACCGTGGCCAGATCAGACACGACACGACGGCCGTCGACAGGCCCAGCAGGGCCAAGGCCGCCCCGCGCGTCGCCCCGCGAAACTCCCAGATCGGAACGACCGCCAGCAGATCCAGAGCCACCAGCGATAGCGCGACGAGCGACAGGTAGGTGCCCAGCTTCGACCGGTACACAGCGCCCGCCAGACTGAAATAGACGGCCAGGACCAGACTCCCCACAACGGCGACGCGAGCCACCTGCGGGTCATGCCCCAGGCTGATGTACAGCAGCAAGGTCAGCGTCACGACAGCTACGGCGGCTGTCACGTGGTACAGGACTCCAGCGTAGAAGGCACATCGGTCCCTCCAAGCGTGTGCATCGACCGGCATGGCCAGGCGGCTGCGCGCACGGCACCGCAGGGCATAACCTGTCGCAACAACCCACCCGACAACCGATAGGATCCCTGCGACCATGCCATGCCAGGCGATCGTCTGTTGGTCGCCAAACTGACGTTCACTGAGGACCAGGCATTGAGCCGCAGCGTGGACAGCGAAACACGTGCCGAGTATCGACAGGACATAGAGCGCTACACGCTCCGCGCGTGCCGCGAGCAGGACACGCTGTGTCGAAGGCGCCGCGCCCCCGTGCCCGACCCAGCGAGCGGCCAGGTTGCAGAGCCCCGGCTGGTCAGACCATGTTGCCGCGAACCACACCCCGGCCGACACGTACAGCACAGTGAGCGCGACCAGTTGTGCAGGTTCACCCCAGCTGGCCAGCGCATGTCCCGTCGCGGCAAACGGCAGCAGGATCGACGCGTGATGCAGCGGCATCGCCCACAACTGCGAGTGCTGCCCCGCAGGCACGACCCGAGGCGATCCTGCGGGGACCAGAGCCAGATGCTCCTGACCTGGACGATCCGCCGTCGGACGGACTACGCGGGACAGGGCGGAAAACAACGCACACACCGCGGCAAGCACGCTCAGGGCCAGGGCGTCATAGGCCCCACGGCCGCCTGGCGGCAGCCGACCAAGCAGGCAGTAACTTGCCAGGCACGCCGCCACGACGCTCAAGTATAAGGGAGCCGACGACTGATACGTCGCGCCGAGTAGTCCATACAGCACCGCGAGACCGATCCCGGCAGCGGCGGCAGCCGTGGGCGAGGCAACCGCCGACGGATAGGGGTCGACCACCAGCGCTGTCACCCCGGCGGTTGCCAGCGTGGCGGCGACGAACACGGTGGCGTTCAGCACGCCAGCATAGAACGATTGCCTCGCCCGCAGCGCCGGTTCGTGCTCTTCGGCGACTCGCCGCAGCCAGAACTTGCACCAGGCCGAGTACGCGGCGGACATCGCCCACCCGGCGATCGAAACCGCTGTCATCAGCAGCAAGTGCCGCGAGATCGCGTCGGGACTCGTCGGCTCCCCGATCACACGAGATGCCGCCGCATGGATCGCGAGGTAGGCACAGGCCAACGAGAGCACGTAAAGCCATACCCAGCGGAACGGACGCGTGAGCAGGCCCAGCACGAGTGAAGAGCAGGCGATGCCGAGGATCGAGGAATACGACAAATCCCTCCAGACGACGTGATGGACGGACAAGGCCAGGCCCAGGAGCGCCACCGGCAAGGCGGCCTCGGTGAGCGGTCGCGCGTACAGCTGCGGTCCCGTATCCTCCAGCGGTAATGCCCATCGGCCACACACCTGCAAGCGCGGCTCCTCGTCACGCGCTGAGCCGACCTTAATCAATCGCTGCAGCAGTTCCCCGGCCAGACAGGCCAGAAATCCGAAACCGGCACTGAACATCGGATCGAGCAGGATCGCGGCCAGCACCACGCCGTACATCGGTAGCCGCGACCGATACACTCGCGCAGCCAACGCGAGCGTAACCGCCGTCAGCAGCAGCCCGAGCAAGTCACCGATCGAACGGATCGCTTCGAAATCATAGGCCGCGTCGATGCCCAGCGCCACCACGTGCCGGCATGCAACGAATGCCAGGCTGGCCACAGCACTCATCAGACCGATGTCAGCCAGCGCCGTCCGGAACTCTCGCTTCAGGGAAAACATGGTGCCTAAGCGGGACAGCCCGATCGACGTCGCTCCCAGCACGGACAGCATCAGCGTCGACCAGGGAGACATCGCGGGTTCGACGCCCAGGACTGCTCCCAGCCCAGCCAGGACGCCCGCAGCGTACACATACGAAGCGTTGCGCAGAAGAACAGCAGCGGCGAACTGGTAGCCTGCAAAAACACCAAATGTTGCGGCGAGCCAAAGAGGCGACCAGTTGCGAACGTGTTCGTCGAAGCGCGTCCACAGCGTGACAGCGACCAAGGCACCTGCCAACACCCCGCTGACCACACGAAACGGAACCACCAGCCGCGGCGGGGCCGCCGCCTCGACCGGCAGCGCCCCTTCTCCCTCAAGCCGCGCGCCCCGCTCCGCACGTTTCCGGTCCCACCGGACAAAGTACGTCGAGAGCGCATCCAGGCCCGCCAACAAGGGCAGGGAGACCAGACCGCAGACGGACGGCCCGAACCCCTGCCACGTCCCCCAGCCACTGACGAACCACTGCGTCACCAACACGTAGTACTCGGCGCACAAGGCCAGGAGCAGCAGGTAGACCGGTGGCACAGAGCCGAGCTTCCACGCCAGGCAGCCGAAGACCAGGATGGCCAACAGCAACGTCTGAGCGCAACTGGAGTTCTGGAGAAAGCTCAGCTGCGAACGGGCAAGGTCCAGTTCGACCAGCGCCCGGCTCATGTAGGGCAAACCGGACATACACACCGCCAGCAGCGCGATGGCGTACCCGACAAACGTGAAACTGCCAACTGCCCGCCGGCTGCCCGTGGCGAGCTTCAGATGGAAATCCGTGTGAAATACCATCGCGGCCAGCAGCATCAGAAATGGTCCGTAGTGCCCCGGGCCGATGTAGGACCGACTGACTCCTGACGGAGATGCCGCGACGTGCAGCAGGACCAGCGTGACCACGAGTGCATTGGCCAGCGTGCCGAAGATGAAATAGGCCGTCAGACGTCGATCCAGAAAGACCGTCTGCAGGAATTCGCGGTTGAAACGGACCACACCGTAGGCCAGCAGTCCCGTCGCCAGATATCCCGCGACCGTCAGCAACAGACTCGCGGCAAGCGGATTGCCCGCGACGTACTTCAGCAGCGGCGCGGCGACCATCACCGAGCAGACACCAATCAGCACGCGCGCATAGATACGATAGAATGATCGCGTGAAGAGTCCCGACGCAACCATCGACACGAAGTAGGTCGCCCCCAACGCCGCCAACCCGTAAAGGGATCCCACGAGTACTGCGACCGCGTTCATGACCAACTCCTCAATCGCACCCCGCACGGGCGGTCGAACCGCGATGTGCGAGGCACCGCATCGCCGAAGAGGTATCCTCTGCTCAGGCAAGTCGTCATCGGGTTCAAATCACGCTGTACTTGCCGTGGCCGTGGCCGTCGCCGGCTCGGTCTGCGTGGCGGATGGAGCAAGTGTTGTCACGGCCGCGGCCGCGAATACCAGCGGAATCAAGAGGGCCACGATGATGAGCAACACGTTGCTTGACGTCTCGAGTTGCGGGTACTTCCTGCGCATGTAGTAGGCCAGTCCGAACAACACACTGGTGGTCGCCGCCAGCAGCCAGAACACCAACGACCGCAGGAGGACGGGATTGGCTCCGATGTCTCGCCAGAAGGCCGCCAGCAACACCACAAACCCGGCCACGATCAGAAACGTGCCGACGAACCAGCCGACGTTATCGACCAGAAACGGTTTGAGCATGCTGGACCATTCGGAAGCTGCCTCCAGCCAGCGCTGCGTCGCACTGGGAATAGCGGGTTCTTCCTCGTCAAGACTCGCCGTCGCCCGGTCGGGCGCGATGGGCGTGGCGGTCACTGCCGCCGGCGCGGTTACCGGTGGCGGCAACAACTCCGCCTCCACCGGTGTGTTCCGGTCAACCACCGGTGCGATCTGCTGCTCGGCCGCGTCCCGGTCCGGGCACGACGCGTCGGGAACCAATGCTGCCCGTGCTCTCTTTTCGGACGAGTCGGCTCGCCGCCGTGACAGCTCGTGGTTTATGTCGCTTACCAGCCGGCGGAGAAAACCCTCCCGCGGCCACAGACGCTCTGACTGCAGGAGTGTGCGACGTGTCTCCTCCAGCTCGCGCCTGGTTCCCCGCGCCAGCGATTCCCACTCGCGGATCCGGTCAATACACCGCACAAGCGACGTGATGTTCTTCAGCCGTGACGCGTAGAAATGCTCGATCAGCTCGGGCACCGGCTGGTCGGGCGGGGCTTGCCGCCGGAGCGTGTTAAGGTCGTCCAGAACCCGTTCATACAGCTGTATGGACCATGCGAGTCCCGTCTCCAGCTTGTGAATCGGTGAATCTGGCAGACGGCTCAAATCCGCTCGACAACGCTCACACCAGAACCGGTCAGGGGAATTCGTCTGGCCACATTGCGCGCACGCAAGTAACTCTGCCATCTCGCCAGCCTCCCCGGATCACGAGCCGGTCGATGGACCTCGGGCGACGCGTTGCCTTACTGCGGCTTTCGGGTCTCCATCTTCAGGGCCGCCAGCTCGGCATCGACCTCTGCGGCCCGCTCCCGATCGACCACTTCCCTGTCCAGACTGCGCTGTTCGTCCGAGAGCTCCAGGATGGCCTTCGCCTCGGCCTCCATCTGCTCGATCTTGCCTTCCATGCGGTCGAACTTGGCGTAGCTGCGCTGCGCCTTCGACATGGCCGGCGCCACACTGGCAACTTCCTTCTGTGCCTCCGCCGCCAGCTTGCGGGCGACCAACACATCGCGCTTGCGACGCGCCTCCTCAAGCTTCTCTTCCAGTCGACGGAAGTCCGACTTGAGCGCATCACTCGTTTTGCGTGCCACCTCCCACTGCGGCATGACACTGTCGGCGATCCTCTCGAATTCCTTCTTGCGCTCCAGGCAACGGCGAGCGAGATCTTCATCTCCGCGCTCCATGGCCCCCTTCGCCTTGGCATACCATTCGTCCGCCGCATCACGGTTCTTCTTCAGATTCGTCTCCAGTTGCTTCTCTCCTGCAATCGCCTTCGCCAAGCCCGCGCGTGCCTGCTCGACGTGCTCTTCCATTTCGACAACCAGAAGCTTGACCATCTTTTCCGGGTCTTCAGCTCGATCGAGCAGATCATTGACGTTGGCCGAAATGATGTCCGACATGCGTGAAAAGAATCCCACGACACACCTCCCACCGAGAATTGCCAGGCACGGTCGCCAGTCTCTCACACGTCCATCGCCACAACGGCGCCGGATCATTCCGGCAAGAGCCCAAGAACGTACAGCCGTTATTGGAACCGTCAGCCCTCTTTAAGGAAATAAACCTAGAGGGGGGGTGCGCACAAGCGACTTCCGGCACGCGTGGGTCATTTGGCAACAGCAGCTGACGGCCCAGAAGGGACCATATCCCCTGAGTTAATGAGAGGTATGGGAAGAGCCCTGTCACCGCGTCAACCACACTTCGGTCAGGATGCCGGACGGCAGGTTGAAGGCACGCAGCCCGGCGCCGGCTGCGGACGATTGCTCGGGGAGTGTGATCAGTGAGGCGTGGCTCGCTGGAATGACCAGCTCCGCCTCCACGTGCGCGGGAATGGTGAGCTGCAATTGCCGACGGTTGCCTTCCTTGCGGGAACTGACGCGCAGCGGCCCGCGGGGCGTATGGACCGTGACCTCCAACTGGTCCAGGTCAGCCATTTGCGGGCGGATCTGGCAACGGGTGTATCCCGGAGCCGTGGGGCGAACGCCCGCGATGTCCTGCGCCAGCACATAGAGCGGTACCACGGCGCAGTGGCTCCACTGCTCGCGCGAGTCGGGCCGCGCGGTCCACCCTTCCTGAAGTGTGTTGTTCTCGAGCACCGACCGCATGCCCGCCCACCGCGTGCGAAGATCTTGAACCACCACATCGCCCTGCCCCATTTTCGCCAAGGCCCACAACCGCCAACCCGCGTTGCACGGATACGATAGCCCCATCCGATCGGGGCAGTCGATGAGTTCAGCAAGGGCTCGCTCCACGCACGCCTCCGGGCACTGATCGAACAGGAGGGCCATCGCCAGGGCGCGATCACTGGTGCGCGGCTCGCCCTCTTCCGCGAGCCAGGGAAGGTTGTCGACGAACAGGTTGAGTTCGGTGGACCAGAACCGCCGCGTGACGGCATCGCGCAGGCGATCGCTCACACGGCGGAAATCCTCCGCGCGCTGTGTGTCCCCGAAAACGTCCGCCAGCGGCGCCAGCGCATGCCGGAACATGCCGGCGGCATACAGATTGAACGCACATTGCTTGTGCCGCTGCTGGCGATAGGCGTCGTGGTCGATCCAGACGGTGGGGATCCCGAGGTTTTCGACCGGCAGCAGTCCGTCGTCCCCGATCAACCCGACCAGGTAGTCGGCGAAGCGCACGAGCCTGGGATACGGCTCGACCAGCGCCTCCCGATCGGCCGTCTCGAGGTAGTGCTGCCAGCAGTCGAAATTGAAGCCAATCCCGTGATCGAGCAGCGGTCCCCAGTAGGCTCCATCAATCTGTTTCTGAGCGACCCGCGCGAGGCGGTCATAGGCCGGCCAGCAGTCGAGAAAGTAGCCGTCCTTGGTCAGCCCTTCGCTGAACGTGCGCAGAAAGCGCGCCGGCAGCCGAGGTTCGCCCAGGATCGTGCGGATGGCAATCAGCTGGTGGCCGCCGTCGCCGCTGTACTGCTGCCGCTCACGCCCCATGCCGTCGACGGCGGTTTCGATCGCCGAGTTATAGACCGTATTGACCGAGGCCTCGAACAGCTTCTGCAGCGCCGGGTCGGAACAGCGGATTGCGGGCGGATGTGGCCAGGGGAAGAGCCGGCGGCGCACTCCGACGTTGCGCACAGTCACCGCACGACTGGCGCCGCGCACGTGCAGCTGCAGCCACCGCAACGACTCGTAGTCAAACGCCTCGAAGCGGTTCACACCTTCACGACAGATGAACCGGGACCAGGCGAAGAAGTGATTGTCCATCCAGGCGGTGGTGGCCGGATCATGGGCTTCCTGCGTCATCAGCTCGACGATGGTTCCCGCGGGTGCCTCGATCTCGAAATACGGAAAGCCGACCAGCTGCTCCGTGAATTCAAACGTGGCGAACATGCCGGTGCGATCGTCCGTCGCGGGAAGACGCCACGCGCCGGTGCCGAGTTCGTCCACCGAACCGGGCCCGCCCAACTCGAAACTCCCCGGCATGCGAAAATCGAACCAATCCGACGGATCTCGTTTCCAGCCGATCCGGCCGCTGTGAGCCAGTCTCGCCGCCGGCACGTCGATCTCGCGCACCAGGGGAATCTGGCGTGCGCGCAAGGCGCTGGCGGCCGGTACGGCCTGGTCGAGCGAATCCGTGGTGCTGTAGCTGCTGCACGACGGCGGCTTGTCCGGCGGGCAGGACAGCTCCATGGCCGGCACCCAGGCCGTATCGGGCTGAAAGTCCGCGGTGTCCCAGCCGAACGGATGCAGTCGCGCGTCGAATTGCTCCTGCAGCGCGCGCAGAAACCAGCGCTTGGGCTGCGCCGGCGGGTGAGCGCGATCGACCAGACACTGCCACGATGCATCCGACACCAGGCGCGTGGGTTCCGCGTCAGGCGTGGTGACAACTGCGTGGAAGATCAGGCCAGGTTTGCCGGCAGCCCACGTCCCTTCACCGATGCCGTAGTAGAGCACTTCGACGCCGATCACATTCCGGCCGGGTTGCAGGAAGGGCGCCAGGTCGACTGGATCGACATCCAGCTGGCGCGGATCACAGGGGGCGGGACCCCACTGGACGCGCTGGCCGTTGACGGTCAGCCGATAGCGGCTGTCGGCCGTGATCCACGCTCGTGCGCGCACCGGCCGGTCGTTGAGCGTGAACTCCTTGCGGAACAGGACGAACGTGTTGGGCAGCGTGCGCTCGGAGGGAAGCCAGATCCACCGGGCAGGCGCCAACGTCACGCGATGGGGTAACCACGGGCGCTCCGCCGCGTCGCCGAAATGCAACGCGGACAACTGCTCGACCGTCAGTGTGCTGGCGCGGTCAGCGCCACCGGAGTCCTGGGCAGCTTCCACTGCGGCATACGCTGCGCCGCCGGTGAGGCCGCCCAGCCACCATTCGCCGAGCACGATGAGCACCCAAGAGCACAAGACGATCGGACACACCGCGCACCACACCGGGCGGGAACGCGCGTGCATGCGCGTTCCCGCCATGTTGCTGTTGCTCATGGACCGCCAGCTCGCTTACGCGAAGGGGTTGTAGATACCGGGAATGGCGCCGGGGTAGATCCCATCCTGATCGGGCACCACCGGCGGCGTCGAATCCCAGGTGAAGTTCTCCATGCCGGGAGCCTCGCACTTGCCCTTCTCGACGGCCTCATCCCACTTCACGATATTCCCGCTATAGGTGGCCATCCGGCCCAGGATCGCCGTCATGCTGCTGGTGGCGCCGTAATGACCCTCGCTGTAGGGCAGGTTGCGTCGAATGGCCTCGACCAATGTGTAGTGCTCCTGGTCGAAATCGCCATACTTGAAGTCCAGCCCGTGGGCATCCTTGACATCACCGTCGGCCCGCATGTTGCCGTGGCCTTTCGTCCCGTAGGTGTATTCGTCGACACGGTTGAAGCAGTTCCGCACGTGTCGGCACTGGCTGTACATCTTCATCCCGTCCGGATACGTGAACTCGACGAAGTGATGGTCGAAGATCTGCGTCCCCGGAAAGAGGGCCCGGCGCAGCTGATCGCCACCCATCCCGTTGGCCTCCACCGGATGCGCCCCTTTGGCCCAGTTGCAGACATCCAGGTTATGGATGTGCTGTTCGCAGATGTTGTCGCCGCTGAGCCAGCAGTAGTGGTACCAGTTGTGCACTTGCTTCCTCATTTCGCTCCAGCCTTCCTCGGCGTCGCGCCACCAGATGCCATCGCCGTTCCAGTAGGCCTGGAGCAGGATCAGGTCGCCGAACTTGCCGTCGTGGATCTGGGCGATGCCATTGACGTACTGCTTGTTGTGGCGGCGCTGCAGGCCCACGCCGACCTTCAAGCCTTTCTTGTCCGCCAGCTGATTGGTCTCGACCAGACTGCGGTAACCGGGCGCATCGACGCAGCACGGTTTTTCCATGAACACGTGCTTGCCGGCCTCGATGGCGGCCTTGTAGTGCAAGGGGCGGAAGCCCGGCGGCGCGGCGGTGATGACGAGATCAATGTCGGCGGCAATGGCCTTCTTGTAGGCGTCCAGGCCCCAGAAGGTCTTGTCCGCCGGCACCTTGAACATCTCGGCTGCTTCTTTCGCATTGCGTTCGAACGCGTCCGCGACGGCCACAATCTTCGTCCGCTCGCAGGCGTTCAGGTTGTTCTGCGCGGCGCCCTTGCCGCGTCCGCCGCACCCGATCAAGGCGATCTTGAGGACGTCATCGCCCTGGGCGTGCACGGCGGGGACCAGGCTCAGATTCAGTCCGGCCGCCAGGGCGGCCCCGGCGGCGGTGGCCGTCGTCTGCTGGAGGAATCGGCGGCGGGATGTGCGTGTGTCGGTATTCATCGGATCTCATACTCCCGAAACGAGGAAACGTAGTTGACGTTCATGGAAACGGATGGGTCGGTCACGCCTGCGCCCATTGGTCGCGCAGGAACTTCAGCGACTTCGGTATCTCGACGTTGCGATCCAGGTTCGGCAGGCAACCGCATTCAAAGCTGCAATAGTCCTGGTAGCCAATGAACTTCAGACCGCGGAAACCGTCCACGAAACTCCGTTCGTCCTGGCCGGGGAGATTGCGCGCCCGCGAGGCCAGATGCACGTGGTGGAGATACGAACCGGCCGAAATGAACGCGCCGAGATCGCTCGTCTCCTCGATGTACATGTGATAGAAGTCACCCATCATCTGGACGCCCGGGCTGTTGATGTCGCGACAGATCGAGGCGGCATCGGCCAGCTGGCGGAGAAAGAACGCCTCGCTCCGATTCAGCGGTTCGAACAACACGCGGGACCGCACGCTGACGGCGTACTCGCCAATTTCCGGGAACGTGTCCACCAGCAACTGGCGGATCTCCTGATTGGTGCGATCCGTTTCCGGAATGAACGCCGGCACGAAAATCACCCCGGTGCTCTGCAGCTCGCCCGCAGCCGCCAGGACCCGTTTGAGCGTCTCGACACCCTCCTTGCGCCGCTGCGCGTCGGCGGACACCAGCGCTCCGCCAAGCGAACCCCAGCAGATCGCACTCACCTTCAAATCCGTCTTGGCCAGCGCGTCTTGGTATTTCTTCTCGTTGCCTACGATGTCGCCCGGCAACTCCACTCCATCACAGCCCCACTCCTGCAACTTGGCCAGTTTCTCATCCAGGCTGTCGCCGGGCACGACGCCCACCTGGCTCGCTAATTTCAGCACGGCTTTCCCCGCAGGGGCCGGCAGGTCGGCAGCCCGGGTCGGCCGAGCCACGGCCAGACCAGCCGCCACCGCCGCGCTGCCGGTGACAAACGTTCGTCGGTTACACTGCATGGCGCTACTCCCACGTACGAGTTGGGGATAAATCGTTTTCGGAACCCGGATTATAACACTGGCGCCGTGGTGGCAACCAGCTACCCGTGGTCGCCCAGACGGTCACCGCACAAGCTGTTCGAAGCAGTACACGCCCTTCTTGTTGGACGTGACGATGTCGAGCAGCCCGTCACCGTTCAGGTCCACGATGCGGAAGTGCAGCCCGACGCCGCTGTCGTGGTGGATCCGGTGCTTGATCCAGCGGAGCTGGCCCTCTGCACGCTGAAGTTCGTACCAGCAGAGGACCGCCGGTTCGAACGAGCCTGGGTCGTGTCCGTTGTGCGCCCAGAAGCGCTTGCCCGTCACGAAATCCATCAGGCCGTCGCGATTGATGTCCGCCAGGTGGATGGCGTGCGTCTGGGAATCCTCCTGGTCAATCATCGTCGTCTTCCAGCCATCGGCGGTGTTCTTCGTCCAGCCGATTCCATACGCGTGCGGGCTGCTGCCGAGCACTTCCCGGTCGCCATCCTCATCGAAGTCCCACACGCACAACTGAGCGCCACCGTAGAACGGCGCGGCATGGAACGGCCACGGTAGCGTGCCTGCTGTGGAGGGCTGCTCCCACCAGCCGGCAGGGCCTAACACATCCAGTTTCCCGTCGCCATTGACATCACCCACACCCAGCCCGTGTCCCTCACCCGGATCCTGCGGTCCAGCGATGTCCGTGATCTGCCACGGCGCGGTGACGTCCTGTCCGGGTCGCGCCAATGCACAACGGCTGCCGTGCAGAAACACAAGTTCCCGTTGACCGTCTCCGTCTACATCTTCATAAGCGGGACTCTCATTCCCCGTCTGCTCGATGGCCAGATGTTTCTGCCACGTACCCCCGCGGGGACCGGGATTCGCGAGCCAGTAGGTCTGCTGGCCGGGGAAACCGACCACGATCAGGTCTTGCGCGCCGTCCCGATCGATGTCGTCGTCGAAACAGAGGAAGGCGTCGCTGTAACCCTTCCAGGGAAAGGCCTGCGCCTCGCCCAGCAGCGGCTGTATTTTCCAGTCCGGTCCCGTGTACACGACGTGTCCCGCGGCGATATCCAGTTGACCGTCACCGTTGAAGTCCGCCACCGCCACGCCTTCGCTGCGAAACGCCGCGTCGATCTGATGCACGGCAAAACGAATCGGTGTGCCCTCGTCCGGGACGCTCAAGCGGTGCGACTGCCTCAACTGCTGCTCAATGGCCAGCCGATCCGGCGCGGCACGGCTCACCGCGTGGGCATCCAGCCAGGCGGACACATCGGTGTCAGCCTCTTCGCGAGGCAGCGGCGCTAGATGCTCGCTGTCAGCCGTTGTTTCGCACGTGATCGCCGAGATGCGAGGGATCGGGTTACGGCCCGGGTTGGCGACGAGCCGAATCATCTCGATCACCTCGTCGGCCGGTGCGATCGCCAGCACATATTCAAACGGATCACGCGAAGCGGCCAGGTGCATGGCCGGTGACGGGCTGAGCAACTTGCCGCGGCCTTCCAGCGTGAATCCGCAAACCAGGGGCACGATATCGACCACGCCGGTCTGATAGTGCAGTTCGATCGCGCCGTAGGTTCCCAACGGCACTCCGGCCGGGACCGTGCAGCCCAGAAAATACAGCCGCCGCGCGCGGAACCCGCACGGCAGCGCCACCTCGCCCTTGTCGGGAATCACGCCCTGATGTGTCACGTGACGTTCGAACGGGATCGTGCCGGGAACGTATTCGCGACGCACCTCCACCACTCGCTCCGACTGCTGCCAGCCCTCCGGCAGACCCTGGCGAAAGTCGACGCGCAGGGCGGCGCCGGCGTCAATCTGGCCGACTCCCAGCCAGGCGAACGCGCCGCCGCGATCCCCATCGCTGACTTCGATCCGCACCTGCTTGCCCCGCAGATCTCGTACATCCCACGCGCGCTCCTGCAGCGCATCGTTGCCCGGTGCGACCGTCTTGCGCAGCGCCTCCCCCTTGCGGGCGTCCACCAACGCGATGAAGTTCTCGTTCTGTCCTCCGCTCGGTCCATCGTGCCCACAAATCGTGAAGCGGATCTCGTCGACATCCAGCACGAACAGCGGCGAGGCCATCGTGCCAATCCCGCTTTCGCCCTGCGCCAGAGACGACAGATAAGGTTCCACCTGACGGTTCGCCCCGTCACGGTCCCGAATCGCCCACGTCGAAGCAGCCACCGGCGGCGGACAGCGCAGGGCCCGATATCTGGCCGAAACGTCCGCCGTTTCGTCTGCGCCCATCGCTTGACTGACGCACACGCCACACAGGATTCCCAGCAACCGGATGGGGGTGGACATGGTGAGTACCTCACTTCGCGAGGGGACGGGAGACGCGGCACAGTGCGCCGGTACGGTGGCGGTGTTGCCAGTGGGGTCACCACCTTGGGTGGTGCCCTCCAGTGTAGTCGAGTAGCCGGGTGGGCGTGAGTAGTCCCCGCGCATTTCGCCGCGACTTTCGGTATGCTGGGACGTACGAGCGGCCGAGCGCCCATCCGAAAACCTCGCCGCGAGACGAACCTCCCGGTCCGTCACGAGGTTTTCGGATAGGTTCGTTGGTCGGCTGGTCCGCCAAGGCGTGGGCCGGGCACCCGGCACAACCGGGCCGATCACACACCTTGCTCCGGCAGCTGGCGGGCCTGTCTGCGGGATGTCACGTTTTCACGAAAGGGACCCACATGCTCCGAATGTTCAAACTCAACGCGGCCCTCGTCACCATGCTGCTCCTCACCGGCTCGCAGACCCTGGCTGCGGACGACGAAGGTTGGGTGTCGCTGTTCGACGGCAAGTCGCTGGCCGGCTGGAAGGTGGCCGAGAACCCGAAGTCCTTCTCCGTCCAGGACGGTCAGATCGTCGTGAATGGCGATCGCGCCCACATGTTCTACGTCGGCCCGGTGGCGAAACATGACTTCAAAGACTTTGCGCTCAAAGTCGAACTGATGACCACTCCCGGCTCGAACTCGGGCATCTACTTCCACACCAAGTACCAGGAATCCGACTGGCCGTCGGTGGGCTACGAAGTCCAGGTCAACCAGACGCACGGCGACCCGAAAAAGAGCAGCGGCCTCTACGGTGTGAAGGACGTCTTCGAGGCGCCGGCCAAGGACAACGAGTGGTACACGCAGGAGATCATCGTGCAGGGTAAGCGCATCATCACCAAGGTCAATGGAAAGACACTGGTCGACTACACCGAGCCCGACGATGTCCAAGGTGACCGCAAGCTGTCACGCGGCACGTTCGCCATTCAGGCGCATGATCCGAACAGCAAGGTGCTGATCCGCAGCATCAAGGTGAAGCCAATGAGTGAATGAGTGAACTGAGGAATGCGGAACGGCGAGCGGCCGAACATCGAACATCGAACATCGAACATCGAACACTGAACATCGAACATCGAAGGGAGGGCGAGGCGCGCGGGAGGGCGAGGCTCCTGCCGAGCCGCGGCGGCGCGAGGGGAGTGACGAGTAGCGAGCAAGGATTTCCGAGTGCCGAGAGGGTTTCCCTTCTGAGCTCGTCACTCCTTGCTCGTAACTCGTCCCTCGGCAGGGCTCCTGCCGAGCGGCGGCGGCTGGTCGGCACGTCACGTGTTGCGAAACAACAGCGGCAGAAACTCGGCCAGATACTTCCGCCACACCATCCAATCATGCGCGCCGGCGGTGATGTGATACGTGTGGTGGATGCCGTGCTGCTCCAGCCAGCGATGAAGCTGATCGTTGCGATCCAGCAGATAGTCCTCCTGACCACACGCCAGCCACAGGAGCTGGAGCTGGCGGTTGGCCAACGGCACGTCCTGCACCAGGGCTGCGAATTGCCGGTCCAGGTCGTCCTGGGGCGGCGCCGAGCTGAATCCGCCCACCCAGGCGAACTGGTCAAGCCGCTTCAGTCCAATCATCAACGACTGACCGCCGCCCATGGAGAGCCCCACGATCGCCCGCTGCCGAGAATCGTCCGCGACGCGGTACTCGCGCTGCAGCAGCGGCAGTAGATCCTCCATAAGGTCCTGCTCCATGACCACGCGATTCCGCGCGCTGTAGTCCTCGAACGTCGTCTGTTTCTCCAGCGGCAGTGGATGGCCATACGGCATGGCGATCACGAGCGGGATCGCGCGCTGCTGGGCAATCAGGTTGTCGGCCATCCAGTGGGCGCGCCCCACCTCCAGCCACGCGGACTCGTCGTCTCCGTAACCGTGCAGCAGCACCAGCAGCGGAAATCGCGGGCTCGGGGCATCGCCGCGATAACCCGGCGGCGTGTACACGTAGACCCCACGTTCGGTATTCGTGGTCCGCGACCGGTACACGTGATGGTGGACCACGCCGTGGGGTACCGCTTGCCGCTCATGCAACATCGGCGGTTCGCCGGGCACCTCCAGCAGGTTCTCGACGGACAGCCACTTCTTGACATGTCGATTGTGGGGATCCGTGACCGTAGCACCGTCGACAGCAAACGTGTAGCTGTACAGCTCGGGCGCCAGCGGGCCGAGCGTGATCTCCCAGTTGCCGCCGGCAGACTTGACCATGGCCTGCGGCGGCAGGCCTGCCAGCCCCTGCACGAACACCTCCTTCGCCTGCGGCGCTGCCAGGCGAAACGTGACGGTGCGGTCGGCATGTAGCTGCGGCGAAACGAGCTGTCCCAGAAGATCCTGTTCCACGAATACCCCCAGACCTGCGCACGGCAGAATGGTGAACAACCAACAGCGCACCCAGCGGCGGCACTGAAAGCAGCCGCGTCCGGCCGCCACGAAATTTCGTCGCGGCAATTTCTGACCGTTCATTGGTTTGGCCCGCAAAACGCGGTACAATATCGATTCGCTCGATACCGTTGGTCCAGCCTACCGCGTTGCCCGCCTGGTTGTCGATGCTTGCCCGACACGAACTTACGCGCCGGTCCACATCCGTCCCGCTGAGAGCTTCCCATGTTCACGCGATCATTGTACCGGACACTGGCGACTGCCGCTGCTCTGGTTCTGCTGATGGCCGCCTGCGAGCCGTCTGCCCTGTCGGCGGACCCGTTGACGCTCGTGGCGTTTGACAGCCAGTTCGATACCGCGGCGCTGGCACTCGAGGACGCGACGGCACGCGGGGCCGGGCAAGGACCGTCAGGCGTACTCGAGATTGCGACCGGGCACGCGGCCCCCTGGCCGGGCGTCACGATTCGCGCCCCGGCCGACCATTGGGAACTCTCGTCGTTTGCCGGCGTGGCCGTTGCGGTACGTAATACCGGATCGCAGGACGTCACCGTGCACTTGCGTGTCGACAGTCCGGGCGGAGATGGCACAAAACACAGCGTGACTGGCCATGTCACCGTGAGACCGGGAGGAACCGAGCGGCTGGTCGTGCCGCTGCGACGCCAGTTGCCCGAGTCGCTGGCGGCGAAGCTCTTCGGCATGCGCGGCTTCCCCGGCGGATACGTGAAGGACGGCGGACTGGATGTGTCACGAATCACGCAGTTGATCGTGTTCGTCAACCGTCCGCAAGCGGATCACACGTTTCAGATCGGCACGATTCAGGCCGTCGGCACGCACGCGGTTGAGCGATGGGTGTCGATGACGGCCGATGAGTTCTTTCCCATGATTGACCGCTTCGGCCAGTTCCTCCACAAGGACTGGCCTGGCAAGATCGAGAGCGAGGAGGATCTGCAGCGCGCGCGGGACCTTGAGATGACGGACCTGGAGCGCAACCCAAGTCCGGCGGAATGGGACAAGTTTGGCGGATGGGCAGCCGGGCCGCAGTTGACGGCGACCGGCTATTTCTATGCTGCGAAACACGAAGGCAAATGGTGGCTGGTCGACCCGGAGGGTCGGCTCTTCTGGTCGCACGGCGTCGACTGCGTCGGGTTCTCACAGGGCGTCACGCCGATTACCGACCGTGAGTTCTATTTCGCCGAACTGCCTGCTGCGGACTCGCCCCTGGCCGGCTTCTACGGCACGGGCTCGTGGGCGCCGCACAACTATTACGAGGACAAGGGCGAGTACCGCACGTTCAACTTCCAGGCCGCGAACCTTCTGCGCAAGTACGGCAGCGGCTGGTACGATCAGGCGGCGGAAACGTGTCACCGTCGCCTGCGATCGTGGTCGCTCAATACGATTGCCAACTGGTCCGACAGCCGGATCTATCTCGCGCGGAAGACTCCCTACGTGGTGGCGGCGGGCAGCAGCGGCGCGAAGCCGATTGCCGGCAGCACCGGCTACTGGGGCAAATTCCCCGACCCGTTCGACCCGTCATTCCGGGCGGCGATCCAGCGGCGCATGGAGCACGAACGGGACCGTTCGGCAGGCGACCCGTGGTGCATCGGCTACTTCGTCGACAACGAACTGGGCTGGGGTGATGACGTATCGCTCGCCCGCGCCACGCTGGCGTCTCCGCCGGATCAGGCCGCCAAACGCGTCTTCCTGGAGCAGTTGCAGCAGACCTACGCGAACATCGCCGCGCTCAACGCCGCCTGGGGCACGACCCACGGCTCGTGGGAGGCGCTGCTGGAGAGTCGCACGCCGCCTGAAGACGAACGGGCCCGGACGGACCTCGAGTCGTTCTACACGCGGATTGCGGAAGAGTACTTCCGCGTCGCACGCGACGTCGTCAAACACGTTGCGCCCCAAAACCTCTATCTGGGCTGTCGCTTCGCCTGGGTGAACGATCGCGGCGCGCGAGCGGGGGCTCAGTATTGTGACGTGATCGGCTACAACCTGTACCAGGACGATGTGAGAGAGTTCCGCTTGCCGGAGGGTGTGGACAAGCCGGTCATGATTGGCGAGTTTCATTTTGGGGCGCTGGATCGCGGCATGTTTCACACCGGACTGCGGGCGACGGCCAGCCAGGACGCACGCGCGGCGGCGTACCGGAACTACGTCACCGGCGCGCTGTGCCATCCGTCGTTCGTCGGAACACACTGGTTCCAATACGGCGACCAGGCGACCACCGGCCGCGGAGACGGAGAGAACTACCAGATCGGCCTGGTGGACATCTGCGATACTCCCTACGCCGAAACGATTGCGGCCGTCCGGGAAGTCGGCCGGAACCTGTACGCAACGCGCCGGAACGCGCCCTGACGTTGCCGGCACAGCACCTTCGAAAACCGAAGAAGAGGACGCCTGCCATGTCGAAGCGATTATGGATCGTGCTGATCATCGGCTGTGGATTCGGCTCGGCGTGGTGGCCGGCTCGCGCCGCCGCCGCCCCCGCGGAGGCGCTGCAGCGCCTTTGGACCATTGGCAGAGACGACCACCAGAATGCCGAGTTCAGTCTGGCGCCGCGCGGCTATGCGGAGTTCCAACACGACGGGTTTTTTGTCGTCGGCCAATCGGATCCCGCGACAGACTGGCCGTATGTGCATCCCGGTCCGGATGACAGCTGGGCGGGAGGCCACAGCCACACGTTTGCCGTGGTGTTTGCCCTGCGGTCGGTCCCCGACTCGCAACTGTCCCGACTCGTCATCGACCTGCTCGACACGCAGGGGGCCGTGCCGCCCAAGGTGCGGATCGATGTCAACGGTCGAGTGTTCGAGCACCAGACGCCGCGCGGGAAGGGTGATGTGACTGTGTACGGCGCGCCGGAACAAGGGCGCGAACACCGCATTGAGATCGAGCTCCCGGCGGGCACGCTCCGGGTCGGGAATAACCACGTCAGCATCACGAGCCTGTCCGGCAGCTGGATGCTCTACGACTGGCTCGGGCTCGACGTTCCGCCGTCGGTGCAGCTGGGCGAGGCCGCGGGCACCATCGTCCGCTCCGTGCAGGCAGCCCCGATGTTGATCGATTGCAACGGCGTCCTGACGCAGACGGTGCAGCTTGAGGTCATCCACGTGGGCCAGCCGACGCGCGTCACGGTTCACCTTTCCGGGGCGGAACCAGTGCAGCATCAGCTGCAGGCCGGCTCGAATACGCTGGAACTGCCGGTGCCGAACGTCTCGTCACCGACCGAGGCGCAGGTCATCGTCAAGACCGACCAGGGACAGGAGTCTGAGCACACGATTACGCTCAAACCCGTGCGCAAATGGGTCGTGTATCTGCTGCCGCATTCGCACGTCGACATTGGGTACACGCATGTGCAGACGGACGTCGAGCGGAGTCATTGGCAGTTCTACGAGCAGGCGCTGGCGGCGGCGCGCCAGACGGCCGACTACCCGCCCGAGGCGCGCTTCAAGTGGAATGTCGAAGTGCTCTGGGCGACCGACAGCTACCTGAAACAGGCGTCACCCGCACAACGCGATGCCTTTCTGGACGCCGTGAAACAAGGTTTCGTCGGACTCGATGCGCTCTACGGGAACCAGCTGACCGGCCTCTGCCGGCCGGAGGAACTTATTCAGCTGGTCGATTACGGGAACCGTCTCAAACGCGAGCATGATGTGCCGATTGAATCGGCCATGATCAGCGATGTGCCGGGCTACACCTGGGGCATCGTGTCCGTGCTGGCGGAAAGCGGCGTCAAGTACTTTTCGATCGGTCCCAACAATGGCCATCGCATCGGCTTCACACTGCGCGCCTACGGCGACAAACCCTTCTGGTGGCGCTCGCCCGGCGGTCGGCACCGCATCCTGTGCTGGATTCCGGGCACGGGGTACTGGCAGGGCTTCCGCGGCGCAGCCGGCCTGCAGAAGCTGCTGCAGCAGATGGAGGACGCCAACTACCCGTATGAGCTGGTACAGATCCGCCACTGCCTGGGCGACAACGCCGGACCGGGAGTGGACCTGAGCCAGTTCGTGCGCGACTGGAACGCCAAGTACGCCTATCCGAAGCTGGTCATTGCTACGACGCGGGAAGCGATGCGCGAACTCGAGCGGCGGTACGGCGATCGGCTGCCCGAGCTGAGCGGCGATTTCACTCCCTACTGGGAGGACGGGGCGGGGTCGTCCGCGCGCGAGACGGCTTTGAATCGCGCGGCGGCCGAACGGCTCGTGCAGGCCGAGACGCTCTTTGCGCTGCTGCAGCCGACCCAATATCCGCTCGACGCATTCCGTGAAGCGTGGCGCAACGTCGTGCTGTATGACGAACACACGTGGGGTGCGCACTGCAGCATCACCGAGCCGGAGAGTGACTTCACGAAGGCCCAGTGGGCGATCAAACAGCGGTTTGCCCTCGATGCGGATGCTCAGTCGACCAGACTCCTCGGAGCGGCCACGACGGCGACGCAGCCGGCGAGTGAGCCCGTGCGGGGCATTGACGTGTGGAATACCTGCTCGTGGACGAGAACGGACGTGGTGCGCGTGCCGGGCGCCTGGTCCGCCGCCGGCGACTGCGTCCGGGACGCGCAGGGCGACGCCGTGCCTGCCCAGCGGCTGCATTCGGGAGAACTCGCCTTTCTGGCCGCCGACGTCCCCGCCCTGGGTGCCGCGCGGTTCACGGTGCATCCCCGCACCGCGGCGCCCGCCGACCAGACATCTCAACCACACGCCGTACAGGCTGCTGGCAACGCGCTGACCAATGGATCGCTCGACGTCCAACTCGATGCGGAGCGCGGTGCGATCCAATCCCTGCGCTGGCGGAACCACGACTTCGTCGACGCCGGATCACCGGGCGATCCGTTGGTGAATGACTACCTTTATGTGGCGGGCCGGCGACCCGATCAGCCGCAATCCAACGGTTCAGTGGACATCGACATTCGCGAGCAGGGTCCCCTCGTCGCGTCGATCGTCGTCAGGTCCGCGGCTCCAGGCTGCACAGCGCTCGAGCGAGAGCTGACCCTCTATGCAGGGCTCGATCGACTCGACATCGCCAATCTCGTGGACAAGCAGAATGTGTACCAGCAGGAGGCGGTCCATTTCGCGTTTCCGTTCCAGGTCCCGGAGGGCGTGATCCGCATGGATATCCCTTGGGCTGTCGCGCGCGTGGAGACCGACCAGCTTCCCGGCGCGTGCAAGAACTACTTCACTGTCCAGCGCTGGGTAGACGTGGCCAACGACGACCTGGGCATCACGCTCGCCACAGTCGATGCGCCGCTGGTCGAGGTGGGGCGCATCACGTGCGATCCGATCGCCGTGGGCTGGATCGAGCGACTCGAGCCGACACAGACGTTCTTCTCCTATGTGATGAACAATTACTGGGAGACGAACTACAAGGCGAGCCAGGACGGTCCGACGCTGTTCCGCTACTCGTTGCGGCCCCACGCGGCGTACGATCCGGCAAGTACCGCACGATTCGGCGTCGCGCGGAGCCAGCCGCTGATCGTTTTGCCGGCCGGTGCCGCGCCGCTGCCGTCGGCTGCGCCGATACAAATCGACAGTGACGCGGTGATGGCCACTTCCGTGCGACCCGGTGCCGCCGCGGGTGCGCTGGTCGTACGACTCTTCAATCCGACCGACCAGCCGGCGAGCGCAAGCATCCGGTGCCCTGACTCCCGCTCGACGCGGACGCAGCTCTGCGATCTCACCGGATTCCCGGTCGGTGAGCTCGCGCAGCCAATCCAGCTCGACCCCTATCAGTTCGTGACCGTGCACGTGTCCAAGTGAGAGCCTATCCGAAGACCTCGCCGTAGGACGGGCGTCCCCGCCCCGGGAGTCGAGCGGGGTGGCCACACCGCGGCTGGCTGGACGCCCCCGCGTTCGCGCGGGGGAGCTTCACGTTCACCCTACGTCACCCCGCGCCGCGCCCGCGCGCAGAAGCCCCCGCGTTCACGCGGGGGAGCTTCACGTTTACCCTACGTCACCCCGCGCCGCGCCCGCGCGCAGAAGCCCCCGCGTTCACGCGGGGGAGCTTC
>JALOQX010000266.1 GCA_025459265.1 Pirellulaceae bacterium
TGTCCTGAGACGATTCAGTCCGACTGCCCCACGACTTCGCGACACCGTGGATCTCCGGAGAGGCCAGCACCCACCGTAGAAGCACGCCCACGCCTGCACCTGTCGCTCGCAGGGGTTTTCTGGACAAGCAAGCAGGGTTGGGGGATAATCACGGCTTACAGAACGCGACTTCGCTCCTCGTCCGTGTGCTCGAGCGGCACGCGAGCCATGGGAGCGAGTGGCGGAGCCGAGGTTTCTTCTGGTGACTCCGGCGATATGGGGAGACCTGGATGGTGCTGTCGGACACAACGCTGGATGCCGAACGAGTGCAGCTGAACCTGTTGCGGAACAAGTCGCCGTCTGAACGACTGGGGCTCGCACTGAGTCTCTCTTCCGAAGTGATTCGCGCCTCGAAACTCGCCATTTCGCGCGCTCATCCCGAACTGACGGAACGCGAAGTTGGCTATTTGTTCATCGAATTGCACTACGGTCGCGCCTTGGCGGAGGCCACCAGGCGGCACGAGGAGACGCGGGACCATGGTCAGCCCCAGTGAACTGGTTCAGGCTCTTGGTCCCCTTATCAAAGAGTGCGAGCGTCTCGGTGTCCGACATTATGTCGGTGGTTCCGTAGCTAGTTCGATGCATGGCGCAGCCCGCAGCACGCTCGATGTCGACGTGGCGGCGGAACTCGACGAAACGCCGGGCCTCGAGCTGATTGCGGCGCTGCAAGACGACTACTATGTCAGCAAGGAGGCAATGCTGGACGCCGTGCGGCGGCGCGGCTGTTTCAATCTGATTCACCTCGCTACGTCGATCAAGATCGATATCTTTGTGAGCAAGGGACGGGAGTTCGATCGCTGTGTGTTGGAGCGAGCGGTCCGCGGGATCATCGGCGACGCCGGTTCCTTGACAGTCCCGGTCGCCACCGCGGCAGACATTATCTTGCTGAAACTCGAATGGTACCGGCTCGGCAACGAAACCTCGGAGCGGCAGTGGCAGGACGTGACCACCGTGGCGAAACTCCAGGCTGGTCAACTCGATCGTCAGTACCTGCGGTGCTGGGCCGCGGAACTCGGCGTGGCGGACCTGGTTGAACGTCTCTTATCCGCAGTGGCGCCCAGCGCACCGTAACCGGGGAAGCGGAATGGGGACAGGTACATTTGCCGTGGTAGCTGAGGCCGTTTGCGCTGAGATTGGCTGACGAGGATCGGATGTGCGGCCGCGTGCGCGTCGCTGCCGGCCGGAACGCACGCCCATTCGTCCATCGATCATTCGTCCGCTTCGGCCGCCGCCCGGTTGATCAGACGGTTTCTCCGCCTGGATGAACCGCAGCGAGATCTGTTACACGGAACGTTCGAAATGTCCTCTCTTCGCAGCCAGTGTCTTTCCATTTTGGGGCACGCGCTCGGGCCCAGAGCCCTTCCTCGCGCGCTTTCATCCCGACCAGCTGTTGGACCAGCAAGCCACCGCATATACTCTACCTGACGAGGCATGGTTATATGTCCGCCCACCACTTTGTTTCCTCTTCCGGGCCTGGCGAAGGCGTTTCGGTCGTGGTGTCTGTTCTTGTCTGAGTATGAGAGCGATGACGAAGCCAATTTGTTTTTCCGGAATCACATGTGCTGTCCTTGTGCTGGGAGCGTGTCTTCACGAGGCCCATGCCCAGCCGGAAGCACGCAGACTGCCCAACTCGTTCTTTGCCATGGACACTGCGCTGCGAGACGGCCAAGACCGCAGCCCCGAGGACCAGGCTGCCCTGCTGAAGGAACTGGGCTACGACGGGATCGGCGCCGGCGGTTACTTGAGCGCGCCGTTCTTGGCCGCCTTCGAGCAGCAGGGGCTCAAGGTGTTCAACACGTACCTGACCCTGTCCTTCGACTCCGCCAGGCCGGGGCTGGATCCCGAGCTGAAGCAGTTTGTGCCGCGTCTGAGCGGCTACGGCACAGCGCTCTGGGTGGCCATCAACGAGCTCACGCAGGAGGGAGACAAACTCAAGCCGTCCGCGCCTGAAGGGGACGAGGTGGTGGTCCCGGTCTTGCGTGAGCTGGCCGATCTGGCTCAGGAGCACGGTGTGCGGATCGCCCTGTATCCCCATACGTGGTTCTGGCTCGAGCGGACGGAGGACGCGGTGCGGGTGGCACGGAAAGTTGAGCGGCCGAACGTGGGTGCGACCTTCAATCTCTGTCACTGGCTCAAGGTGGAAGGAGACCGCGATCCCAAGCCGGTGCTCCAGGAGGCGCTGCCGGTGTTGTTCTTCGTCAGCATTAATGGCGCGGATGCCGGGGACACGCGGAACATGGACTGGAACCGCCTGATTCAGCCACTCGGCCAGGGCACCTACGACGTGGCGGGATTGATGCAGACACTCGTGGGACTGGGCTATCGAGGGCCGGTGGGCTTTCAGGGTTACGGCATCCCCGGGGATTCGCGGGAAATCCTGCGTCAAACCATCAGTGGCTGGCGCGCCATCCGGCGTTGAAGACCACGGCATCACCTGTGTCACGTGCGACGGGCACGGGTACTGCGGCGTTCGTATCCTGCGAAAGTCGCTCGTGAGGGTATTTCGTCAGGCGCCGAATCGTGCCTTCGTGACAACAGCCACAAGTAGATTCACTCCTCAACGTCGTCCCCACAGATCCCACGGGATGTTGGCGTCGGGACGAAACGGTAGCAAAACCTTCTGGCCGATGCGCGCGGATTCGTACGCGGCGCAGATCACCTCCAGCACCACGCGCCCATCCTCGCCAGTTACCGCTGGCGTCTGTCCCAGTCGTACGCAGTCGACAAAATGCGCCATCTCGGCGTGGAAACCGTAATTCCAGGCTTCTTCGTAAATGGGGAAGCTCCAGCCCTTGGTGGTCCCCGCCTTCTCCACGGCGTAGTCGTACCCGACGGCGCTGTACGCCTCAATGGCATTGCCGTGCAGCAGGTCCGCGTAGGCGACTCCCTGTGAGCCGTGCACCTCGGCCCGATCGTCCATCCCCCCCATCTTCGTCCAACTCTCTTCCGCGAGTCCGATCACGCCCCGGTCAAACTCCAGGATGATGAGGGCATTATCTTCGCCGCGCGTCCTCGCGCCGTGCACCAGCGTACTCAACTGAGCGTACACCGACTTGACGGGTGGGCGCCCCAACATCCAGCGAAAAAACTCGATGGCATGACATCCCATATCCATCAGGACGCCGCCCCCGGACTGTTCCACATCCCAGAAATGCGGTGCGTGCGGCCCGTCGTGCTTCTCCGATTGCTTGATCAACGTCGGATATCCCAGCGCGCCACTGTCCAGGAGCTTCTTCAGACGCACGTACTTGGGGGCGAAACAGAGCTCCTCGGCATACATCAGCAGGACTTCTGCCCGACGACAGGCGTCGATCATCTCGTCGGCCTGCCGCAGGTTCAAACACAGCGGCTTCTCCATCACCACGTGTTTGCCGGCGGCCGCAGCGTGCACGGCAACCTGGCAGTGCAGGTCATTCGGCACGCCCACCACCACCATGTCCACATCCTCCCGTTCCAGCAAGCGCCGATAATCGGTGTAGGCGTGGGGAATGCTGAACTGCCGCGCGAAGGACTGCACATGCGATTCCGTGGGCGACGCGACAGCCACCAACTCGCAATGCGAACAGCTGCGCAGTGCTTCCGCATGAATGCTCGATACGAACCGGGATCCGATCACCCCGACGCCAACGGTTCCGCTCAGCGGCATGTCGACAGCTCCTCGGGAAGAAGGGCAGCGGCCGCACGATCGCAACAGATGGTGACCGCCCCATGCAGCCGCAGGAAAGAAGCGGGAAAACGCGGCGTCACGAGTCCCAACAGCAACCGTCGCAGTTGCTTGGCCTTATGAGCGCCGCTGACCAGCAGCAACACCGCGCGCGAGCGGCAGAGGTCTCCGATTCCCAGGGTGAGCCCAAACTCCACCGGGCGACGCGCGCTGTGGAGCATCGCATGGCGCAGCGAGGCAGCCGACAGGCGGGCCACGTGCGGCCCATCGTGCAGCGCCGATCCGGGTTCATTGAAGCCGAGATGACCGTTCACGCCCAGCCCCAACACGCTCAAGTCAATCGGGCCGTGCTCAGCCAGCCAGGCTGTCATCCGCCGCACCTCACGCGCGGCGTCGCGCGGCCGGCTGCGCCACCTGGCACACCGATCGCCGTCGATCGCCAGCGGACCACAGAACTTCTGCCGCAAATACGCTGCGCACGTTGCCGGGTCCCTGGTGGACAGGCCGCCCCACTCGTCGAGGGTCACCACCCGCACGCGGCGGAACAGCGCCCTATGACGCCGTCCCGCCGCCACCAGCCGCTCATAGGTACGCGCGGGAGTCGCACCGGTAGCCAAGCACAGTAGCGCGGCAGGCCGGGCTCGCACCACACGCAACACCTGTTCCGCCGCCAAACGGCTCATCGCATCGCAATCCTCTCCGATCCGCAACGTCAATCCTGGCCAGAGGCCAGCGGCGCGCTTTGGCAACACAGGCCACCTCGATTCTGCTGACTGACAGGCATTCTATTTCCCGATGGTCGCCGACCGCAAGGTGCGCCCATCCGCACCGTCATCGCGCGAGCGGTTGCCGATGCCACGACTCGAACTGCCGCGGGTGCCGCCTTCGAGAGAGCCGACGGTGGGCAACGCATCGTGAGGCAGACGCGTCGCGCGCGATTCACGCTTCGGGCTGACGAGACTCCATATCGACCGTCTTGGGACTGATCCCCAGCCGCGTCGCGACTTCCTTGGTGGACCATCCGGCCGCGAAGAGCTCCAGGACTTGGCGCAGGCGCGGCCGGAGCGTGCCGAGATGATCGGCGCGACCGCGCCGCACGTCGGGCACCGGACGCCCATCGGCCAGGTCGGCTTCGAAACCCTGCAGCCGCGACTTGGTCAGCATCAGGTCGGTCACGTCCAGCGCGAGGCCACCCACCCACCCACGTCTCCCGACGTCGGCAAAGGCCCGTAGAACGCTCAATCGAAGGCCATGTGTAAAACCGCTTCGGGGTTTGGAGCTTCCTGAGGGCATCCGGCACCCGGGGTGGCGCTGCGCGGCTGCGCTGCTCCGCTGACCCCGGGCTGTGTCGTACAACGGCTTCGGCGTTGAAATGGCCGCTTTGCGGTGTTGTGCCCTGCGGCGACGGCTCCTGACCGCGAAGCGGTCACACGTCCCAGCCCAGGGTCGCCGCGCTTCGCGGCGCACCCTGGGTGATCGGCCGCCCCACCATCCGAAACCCCAACGGGGTTTTACAAAGTGACAAGGCGTAGTCATCCGCAAAGTGCCCTTGTAAAACTTCTTCGGGGTTTAGAACGTCTTGAGGGCATCGGGCACCCGGGGTGGCGCTACGCGGCTGCGCCGCTCCGCTGACCCCGGGCTGTGACGTACAACGCCGTCGGCGTTGCGACGACCCCGGGGCGGCGCTGCGCGGCTGATTCCTCTACTGTGCGCGATTCAGTTCCCGGACCAACTGGCGGGTCGTGCGGAGCCGCGCGAACTTGCGCCGCCAGATGTCAAAGCACGCCGCCTGGATCTCGTCGCTGAGTGTAGCCACTCCATCTGTCACCACCGTGACGTGGTAATTGCGATTCGCCGCCGACAGCACGGTGCAGTTGACACAGATGTCGGTGACCACGCCCGTCACCATCAGGTGTGTCACCTGCCGAGCGCGCAAGGCCAGGTCCAGCGGCGTATCCAGAAACTTGTCGTAGACGTGGCTCGCGACGACCAGCTCCTTGGGCAGCGGCGACAGGTCCGGCACGATCTCGGCCGATTCCGCGTCGCGTCCCGCCTTGGGACCCACCAGACAGTTGCTCGAGGGACGGCCGAACCCGCGCAGCTGCCCGTCGTGCGCCGGGAGGTGCTCGACGCCAAAGGGGTTGCCCCGCAGGCACGGTACCGCCGTCGTATAGACGAACTGCGTGAAGAGGACCGGCACGCCCACGGTGCGACAGCACTGGATCAGGCGGCGCACGGCCGGAATGATGGCGCGGCCCTGAGGCACTTCCAGGGACGCGCCCGGGTCCAGGAACCCGCGCTGCATGTCCACGACCAACAACGCCGTGCGATCGCGCGGACAGCGATGCGTGGCGTCGATGTTCCTCTGCCGGAGCTGCGATTCCTGGGTTTGGTGGGCAGTCATGCTTTAAGTATGCGGCATTGTCAGCGAGCACGGGAGTAGGGGATTCGCTTACTTGCAATCGTCCGGCCCGGGTCTTAGCATGCGGCAGGTGCACTCCGGTTCCCCGCCGCGGGCCGCGCCCCTGTGCTTGGGACCTGCCAGCGCGGCGAATAGTCCACGTCCCATTCAGGTGAATGATATGAACACGGTCGGTACGCCACCCTGCCGCGCAGGCGTGAGGCCCGCGGCACTGCTCGTCGCCTGCGCCCTGGTCACGCTTGCCACCAGCGCCGCAGGGCAGCCAGCCCTCGAGGAGTTCCGCCTCCAGCAACCATTCGGCGTGAGCCACGCCGATCAAGTGGTCATCTTCGAACTGCAGAAGGAAGCCGAACCCGGCCCGTGCCATCTGCTGGATGACGCCGGTCAGGAGGTGCCTTTCCAACTGGTGGAAGGCGGCCCGCATGGCAGCATCGCCTTCTGCATGGATCTGCCGGCCAACGCCACACGGACCTTCCAGCTCATGCCCGGACGCGGCTCGAAGTCGTTTGACGGCGTGCAGGTGGACGAGTCCCATGCGGACTACATCGAGATCACCAACGGCTTGACCGGCGTGCGCGTGCCCCAGGTGTACGCGCCGCTCGCCAACAACCCGAAGGCACCGATCCAGGGCGTGCAGTTTCGCGACGGCTCGTGGTCGCCGGCCGGGACACCCCTGAAGTTCAAGAACAGCAATAACGAAGGCGAGATTAACAGCGTGGACGCCATGACGGTGACCGTGAGGGAGAAAGGCCCCATCCGCGCCGTGGTGGAGGTGAATTACGTCATTACCAGTCCGGAGCTGACCTCCGGCGCGTTGCAGGTCCGGCCGGCGGGCCCGGCGCATTACACCACCACCTTCACGCTGGAACGCGGGCAGCCCTCCGTGCTGATCGAAACCGACACTGACCTGTTTTCCACCTTTTCGCTCAGCCTGTATGGAGGCGTGCGCCCCACGCAGTTGCGCTACTGCGGCAGCAAGGCGACCGAGCCCAAATATGGCCGCATCGAGGACGGTTCGGTCTATCCCGTCGCGCATGCGCGCCCCGGCATGGATGCCATCGTGGATCTGGATTACTCCAAACCGGTGGAAGTCGGCTACCAGACCGGAGAGGGCATGCGGCAGTGGATGCGGCTGTGGGATTTCTGGGGGATCAACACCGGTTACTACTGGCACATGTACGACGCGGTCGGGCATCCCGACAGCAACCTGATGGGCATCTTCGCCGGCGCTCCGTCCCGTCTGATCGGCGCCGGCGGCAGCGGGCCCGGCATCTACAACCGCCCGGGTCCCGATGCCGGGATCACGATCGAAACCAACCTCCGGGGCGGGGATAACTCGCTGTTCCTCGACACCTCGAAGCGCACGATCCGCTTCGCTTGGGGCATCTTCGCCGGCACGCGGGCCGACGCGCCGGACAAGCTGACCGATATCCCGGGCATCAAGCGCCAGTGGGTCCTGCACGGCAACGGCATCAACCTCCGCAAGCTGATCCGCTGGCAGCTCGACTACCCCGATCCGGATCCGCCCTTCGGCGCGATGTACATGCCGCGGCCGGCCATCGAGGCGATGATCCAGCGGCTCCGCACCGACGAAGCCTACTACCAGTCCTGCTGCAACAGCGACCCCTACAACCGCGACCTCTTCGACATGTGGCGCGACGCCACCGGCGCCAAGGCCCGGGCCATGGCCGAACAGTTGCACCAGGACATGAGCGGCCTGGTGGACGACTGGGCCAACGGCCACGGGTACATGTCCATGAAGTACAGCAGCCAGCCCTGGCTGATCCCGCCATCCAAGGTGGACCGCTACGACCAGGTGCTGGCCAGCGGCTTCCTCACCCCGGAGGAGAAGGCGCGCATGAAAGCAGGCATCGCGCTCTTCGCCAACTGGCTCTGGGACGACGATCAGTACCCGTTCCAGACCGGCGACACCGGCCAGGAGTTTCTGGCCAGGGTCAACATGGGCAACGCCAACATGGTCGGGCAGTGGATGGGCGCGCGTGGCACCTACACCTGGTTCATCGCCTCGCATCCGGCCATGGTCCCGCGCCTGAAGGCGCCCGCCGGCCGGGTGGATTCGGTGGTGCCGTTCATGGGGCAGGTCAACGACTTCGGCGCGCCATCCGCCTGCCCGCATTACGCCGGCACCCTCACCCCCATCCACAACGTGGTGATGCAGCGCAACATGCTGGGCTACAAGGACTGGGAGACCGATCCGAAGCTGCCCCGCTTCGCCGATTGGTATCTGAACATCATGAGTCCCGCGGACGTGCGCTTCGGCGGCCTGCGCAACAACATCGTGGACGGCGACAGCCATCCGTGCGACGGAGCCACGCTGCTCGCGGAGATGGCGACGGCCTGCGCCGAGACCCACCCGGCCCTTGCCCAGCACCTGATGTGGATGTGGGAGGCCAACGGCCGGCGCCACAGCGGTTTTTACGCAAGCTCCCACCTGCGCATCCGCGAGGATCTCCCGGCCGAGGCCCCGCACTTGGGCAACGCGGTCTTTCCGGGCTACTGCGCCGTCCTGCGCAGCGCCTGGAACACGCCGCAGGAAACCAGCGCCCACTGCATCCTGGGGAGCTTCTATACCGACCACCGCGGCAGCAGCAGCGGTGAACTCATGATTTACACGCTCGGCGTCCCCCTGTCGCTCGGTTGGGAATCCATGTATAGCCCGCACAACCCGACCCCCTACAGCCGCTGCGGGGTGGTGCCCGAGCGCGCCCTGTCCGTGGCATGGAACGCAGACCTGCCGAGCGTCTACGAACCGGCTGAGCCCTGGGACTGGAAAACGCAGAGGCAGGACGCCTTCGCTTCCTTCCGTGAGAGCGCGTGGGCGAAGATGTCCTCAGGTGCCAAGGAAGGTGGTCTGAAGTGGACGCGTCAGGTGGCCTCGGTCCACCCGGACCCGGCCTGCCCGTTGCTGCTCATCCGGGACACGCTGGAAGGCGAGCGGGCGTCCGAGCCGATGATCTTCAACCTGCACCTGGTGGCCGAGGGCCCGGTGGAGACCGGCGCCGGGGCCGTCACGCCCGGGGAAGCGTTCTGGGACGTCAACGACAAGAACAAGCAGACGCCGCCCGCCGGAGGCCCGGTCCACCCGCTGCCGGCCGGCCTGAACAAGTTCGCCTTCCAGGGGCAGCAGTTCGGCAAGGTGGGGGAAACCCCGGCCATCGACTTCGATGTTTACTCCGTTTCCAAGGATGCCCGGGAGTTCTGCCTCGGAGGTTGGGGCCACAATGCCAGCAACGGGTCGCATGTGGACTACGTTTTCCGGCCGCTCAACGGCCGTCCCTACGAGCTGCGACAACACATTCTGCACATCAAGGGCACGCGCGGCTTCACCACACTCATCGTGCCGCGCCGCAAGGGCGCCAAGCCGCCGACCGTGACGCAGGAAGGCGAGGCCCTCAAGGTTTCAATGCCGGGCGGATCGGTGCTCCTGTCGGCCGACGGCTACACCTATGCCGGGGCGGACACGGCGGTGGCGACGACCTTCGGCGCCGCGGCCGTGGCGTTAGATAGCCTGTCGGTCGAGGGCGGACCGACCGAGGTCGTTTACGACAAGCAGGCCGGGACCATCGCCGTCACCGCGCACGATACCGGCGGACAGCGATTCATCGGCGTGCCGGCCGGCAACTGGGAAGCACAGGAGCCGGCGCTGAGCTGGGATGCGCAGAAGCGGAAATGGCGCATGGACTACGCGGGCGGCAGTCCCGGGAAGGCCGTCGCGCAGACAGTCGTGTTGCGCTACAAGCCATAGCCGATCTCGTGCGGCTCGCCGGACTTCAATCGGCCGAGAACACAACGACGCGCGGCAGGTGATGCCTCCCTGGTGACCGACGGCGTGTCCCGCGCGCGAATGATTGCCGGTGGCAATCCGAGCGCCATGCGATCCCCACGGACCGTGGCCGCGCTCGCGTCGCCGAAGTCCGGGCGCGTCTGGTACCTGAGGCACGCAGTTCAACCCCCCGCCGGACAAGCTGACAGATGTATGTCATCTGCGCCTTCTGCCAGACCTGGAACCGCGTCTCATGACATCGGCCAGCACCGCGCCCACCAGCAACGTCCGGTGGCCGGACACGTGGCCTGCACCCACCCGGCCATCAACAACCGGCACCAGCCGGGCGTCGCCGGAAACCAGGATAGCTGCCTGCATTCCCCGAAATCAGGGTGTCTGGTTGCATTGCTGCTTGTGTGTGCTTGCATTCGGAACGAGTCACCAGAAGGGCTGGCTCTCGACCGACGAGAAGGCCAAGTCTAGAATGACGGCGGCAAGCGAATTGCAGACTCACCGGACGCGGCCCGCATGTGGGATCGAAGATGATAACGCAAGTACGTACAGCGGAACAGTTGGCTCAGCTGCCGAGCGACGGCAACCGCTACGAACTGGTCGAGGGAGTTCTCATCATGATGTCACCGGCCGGTGGTCGTCACGGGAGAATTGCGGGACGTGTATTCAAGCTGCTGGCGAACCATGTGGACGATCATGCACTGGGTTGCACTTTTGCCGCGGAAACCGGATTTCTGCTTGCGAGGAATCCAGATACCGTGCGGGCTCCGGACGCCGCATTTGTCAGTCAGGACAAGATGGCCTCACTCGAAGATGATTCGGGGTTTCTGCCCTTTGCTCCCGACCTGGCCGTCGAGGTCGTGTCGCCAACCGACCCGTTTGCCGCGGTCGAGCAGAAGGCTTTTCACTGGCTCAATGCGGGAACCCGGCTGGTTCTGATCGTAGAGCCGGCATCGGAAACCGTCCATGCTTATCGCTCGCGCTCGAACATCACGGTGTTGAACGCGACCGAGTGGCTTGACGCGACAGACGTGATTCCAGGCTGGAAGGTCCAGGTGATGCATTTCTTTCCCTAGGCGCCGATGAGAGGAGTGGCTGGCGGACCGGGGTTTCCCGCAGCGCGTTCATCCTGTCAATCCTGTTCATCCTGTCGCCATATCCGCGGTGAGGGCGGAGTGGCGTGGGGAGCCACGGCTCGGCAGGAGCCACGGCTCGGCAGGAGCCTCGCCCTCCCTTCACCGCCTCGCCCTCCCTTCACCGCCTCGCCCTCCCGCGCGTGCCTCGCCCTCTTACGCGTCTGGCAACACACCGCCTTGCCAATGGACAGGGAGGTATGCCAGTCTATGGGCACTGCGGATCGGTCGCCGGACCTGGAGAAAATGGCATCAGAGGAGCCCGCAACATATGAACCGGTACCTCATGGCATGGGCCGTCGCTGTCGCCTCGTGTTCGACTGTCCAGGCGCAGCCTGCCGGCCTCGCATTTTACGACCATCTCTCGGCACTGCCGTTCGTGTATGACAACGTCCAGTCGTATTACGTGTCCAGCTACGACCGGACGGGAGGCAATGACGACGGATTTCGCGGCACGTACTCGCAGCTGTACGTGCAGGACAACGGCGAGCACGTGATCTTCGACGAGGACGGACCAGGCTGCATCTACAACCTCTGGTTCACCGGCGACGACCAGCGTCTGCACTGGGGCAAGATTCGGTTCTACGTCGACGGCCAGGAGACGCCCGCCTTCGAATCGACTGCGGAGCGACTGTTTCTGGGTGACAGCCCGCCATTCGTCGCACCGCTCGTGACCGATTCGTTCGTCTCCAGTGGGGGCTTCAGTTGCAGTGCGCCCATCCCGTTTCAACGGCACCTCAAGATCACAACGGAGAACATCGTCGGCTTCTACAACATCTACTACCAGCTCTACCAGAACCTGAACGTCACATCGTGGGCGCCCAGCCAGGATTACTCAGCGCTGATTCGCCTGTGGGAGCGCTGTGGCAGCGATCCGAAGCGGGTCAGCGAACCGGTGTATACACACCGGCAGCTGGTCACGTTGACGACGGCGGCGGGAAACGCTTGGCCCGAACAGGAACTGGTGCGGCTCGACCATCCCGGGACGATCCAGTACCTCCAGATCAATCCGCTCTACGCGCCCACGCAGTACAACCTGAATCATCTGTATCTGCGGGTCTATTACGATGGTGCCGAGACGCCTGCGGTCGACGTGCCGCTGGGGCCGTTCTTCGGATCCGGACTGGGGGAAGCGGACGTGCGCAGCCTGCTGATCGGCATGAGCACTTCGGGAACGTACTACTGCTACTTGCCCATGCCGTTTCGCTCGGCGATCCGCGTGACCCTGCAAAACAGGAACTGCGAGGCGGGGGGCGCATTCCATTGCCAGGTTGGTTATACCCGCCAGTTACCCGAGCAGCCGACCGGGACACTCGGGTACTTCGGAGCCGAGTACCGGAGAGCCTGGCCCATCGCAGAACGGAAGGACTATGTGCTGTTCGACTGCCGCGGCCGCG
>JALOQX010000267.1 GCA_025459265.1 Pirellulaceae bacterium
CTCGGCAGGAGCCTCGCCCTCCCGGCTCGGCAGGAGCCTCGCCCTCCCGGCTCGGCAGGAGCCTCGCCCTCCCGGCTCGGCAGGAGCCTCGCCCTCCCGCACACACCTCGCCCTCCCTGCGTCGCCTCTGCCCTCCGTCCTCTGCCCTCCGTCCTCCGTCCGCGCCGCTACCAGCCTTCGGGCAGGGTGTGGCGCTGGAAAAACTCCCACATCAGCTGGTTGGCTGAGACCGTGTGGGTGGACTTGCCCATGAACCACAGCGGAGGCCGCCGTCCGGGCCACGTGTGTCCTCCTCCTTCGATTTCAACCAGCACGACCTCTGCGCCGTCTGGTGCGCTGGGTGAAAACGTTTTCCGCGTCACCACCAGTTCGTCCTCTTCCGCCTGAGTCAACTGCTCGATCAGCGGCGCGGGATGACAGCGGTTCAAACGACGCCAGATAGCCAGCGTTTCCTCGAGCGACAGGAAGGTGATGAGGCTCGGCGACCGTCGCGCCGGGCCGCCGACGGGAACAATCCGGTCGGCGGTGCCGTGAAAGTGCAGGATGGGGACGGCGCGCTGAGGACGCGGCTCTCGAATCGCCATCGTCCCGCTCACCGGCGCTATCGCGGCGATGCGATCGGACAATTCGGCTGCGAGCCGATAGCACATCATGCCACCGTTCGACATCCCCGTGGCGTAGACGCGCCGCGTGTCGATCCGCGCCACGCGCGGCAAGTCGTTCAACAGCGTCACCACGTATCGCACATCGTCCGGCTTGTGCTTGGCCAGATGGGGCGCCAGCCCACCCGCGTTGAAAGTCTGCAGGGGCCCCGAGCCGGTTCCATCCGCGTAAACCGCGACAAACCCGTGTTCGTCCGCGGACTCATTCAGCCCGCTGAAATCCACCATGCTGTGGGCGGTCATGCCGGCTCCATGGAACACCAGCACGGCACTCGCGGGACGATCGGCGGTGAGGGGTTGCGGAACATGAACCAGGTACGAACGCGAGCGACCGTCGACAGTGACTGTTCGCGTCAGAGGTACGGTATCGCGCATGGGTGGACACATCGATGGCTCTGCGCCTCAGGGCACCTGCTGCAGCGTGACAGGTCCCAGCAGGCCGGAAGGCAGCAGGGGATCGGTAGGTCGATACGGGTTCCACGTCGTCCAGCTTTGACGCTGTTCAACCGGCAGACCGGAGTCGCCGATCAGGCGGTTGGGCCAGAGGTTGGCCACGCGGATTTCGAGCTGGTTGACGTCCTCGCGCAGGGCGTCAGTGACGTCCACTTGCCACGGCGCGCACCAGACGATTCCCACGTCGTGGTTGTTCACGCGCACCTGGGCCAGGTTGTGGACGGTGCCCAGGTCGAGCAGCCACCGTGCATGTGGCTCTCCGGCGGCCGCCGGGCGCTGGAACGCGCACCGATACGTGGCCACGCCAGCGAAATGGCGCACGTCGGAATCGGGGTGATCGCGCCAGTCGATGAGGGTTGGCCACGAGTCGGCCGTCGGGCGCCCCGTTTCGAACGATACCTGCCAGGGTCCTGGGAGGGTCGCCAGCGGCCGGCTGGCGACGAAGTTGCGATGACTGCCCGGCGGACTCGCGTCCAGCGCGCTGGACTGGCGAAACACGACGAAGCAGCTCTGGTACGGCGCGAAGCGCAGCGGCAGTTCGGTGCGTCCGCCGGCGGTGCGGTATTCGGGCAACGCTCGCCGGGTGCCGGTGAGTGGATCCCAGAGCTCGGGCCGCAGCCCGGTCACGCGGAAGGTGCAGCGCGCCTCGACCGGCGTGTCCGCGCGACTGGCCACAAAGTAGATGTCTGTGCTGGGTGTGCGGCGATGGGTGTAGCGGAGCGGCGCGTCCGTTTCAAAATCGGGCGGCACACCGGCTGCCGCGAGAATCTCGGCAGTCCGCTCGTACCCCGGATACAGCTCGGGCAGCCGCGGGCGGCTGACCGTGAGCTGCCACGGTGGCATCTCCAGTGCACCGAGTTCCTGCGCCGCGGTCCAGGCGGCCGGATCGGGCGCACGCGTCTGCCAGTCCGGCTCGCTCACCGCGCGCGCCGCACGCCATTGCCCGTCGGTGACAACGTGCAGCTGCGTATCGTCCGCAAACGAAACCTCCACTGCTCCGATCAAACCTGCCGGATTGTCACGCGTGTCGTGGTTATCCGCCTCGACTGCCAGAATATTGTCACCATCGCGCAGCAGCGTCGCGATGTCGACGCGAAACACATCATGGAAGTTGTTGCCCTGGAGCGCCAGCTCACCGTTGACCCACAAGCGGAAGGAATTATCGGCGGTCATTTCGGCCTTGGCGGCCACGACCGCGCGGTCGGCAGGCAGGGAGACTGTGCGATGGAACCACCGCTTGGCCGGGGGCGCGGACGCGGCCGGCTCGCCTTCCGGATACCAGATCCACCGCGCGCCGGTAATCGGATGTGTCGGCGGGTCTGCGTCGGCTGTCGGGTCCAGCGGTTGCCCCCACACGATCGCACCCCTCCCCACCGGTCGCCGAGTCACGGCCGCAGGAGGCGTTCCCGCCCCCCAGGCACGCGCCACCAGGTCCTGCACGTCGGCGTCACAGTGGGGAAAACCGCTCAGACTCGGCGAGCGGCAGGGCGGATTGCCGACGACCGTCGCCCCCGCCTCCGCCAGCTCCACCACTTTTTTCAGCAGCGCGGGCGTCATCGTCTCCAAGGCCGGCAGTACCAGCAGCCGATACGCGGCGCCGCCGGGGAACACCAGTCGGTCGCCTTCCACGGCCGCGTGGGCTAAGAGCGTCTGCGGATCACATCCGTCGAAGTTGTACCCGCGCCGGTCGCCCAGCGGTCCATCCAGCGCCGAGTCCGGCGCGCGGAACACATGCGGCGCACCCTCCGGCGCCAGGTAACAGACGTCGGCCACCGGGGTCCCGGTGCGCAACATGACCTGGCAGCGCGCCAGGTACTGATGATACGCCGTCACCATCGACCACCAGGTCTGCGTGCGGTCCCAGTGCACGCCGTACGGCCCCATGGTCATCCCCGGTCGACGATCGAGCCACGGCTGATGCGCAAACCGGTGGAATACGATCCGGTTGATTCCCGTGGCCAGCGCCCAGTCTCCCTGGTTCTTCATCGCACCTGGATAGAGCCGCCACGCCTCGGGCGCGTCGGCGGTAAAGGCCTCGGCCGCCACGATGGGACGGCCGTTGGTGTGGGCGATCGAAGCGGCCTGAATACAGCTGAACTCCGTGCGGAACCCGTACCCGTGAGCCCAGAACTCACACATCGGGACGTCGGCCACGGACCCCAGCGTCATGTCGCCGGAGGGGTTCATGTCATACGGCTCGATGGAGAGACCCAGCCCGTGTTGGTGCCCCAGGGACTTCAGGTGCTGCGCATGGTTCGCCACGACCAGTTCCTGCGCCGTGCGGCGCAGGTCCCATAAGAACCGCTCGGAGACCTCCCTGCTTGCGACAATCCGGCCCGTCAGGACCGGGAGGTACGGCAGGGGACTGTACTCGCGCCGCCGCGTGAACTCGGCGGCAAACTGCCCGCTCCAGTTCTGGGCGCCCATCTCCCAGCTGTCGATGTGGAGCATCGTCCAGCCGGCACTGCGATCGCGTGGCCGCGGGCCAATCGTCTCGAGCAGCTTGACAACGAAGGCCTGGAAGTGCAGGTCGAGTGCAGCCTGGTCGAACTTATCGCATTCCCAACCCAGCCCCGGCCGCGGCGCGGGCCGTGTGTTGGCGCCGGTCGTGCGGCGTCCGAACCGCAGGATCACCCACTCGCCCGGCGGCACGTCCCACACGAACCGTCCGTCTGGCTGGAGGTGGCTCGTCAAATCGATCACGGCCTGGGCCGGCACGATCGCCGCCGCGGGCGTGTCCGGGTCCGGCGCGGGGGGCAGCAGGAACGCTTTCACGCCCGGCATGGAGGAGTAGGGGTCGCGCACGTAGAGTGCCTTTTCATCCAGGTCCTCGATGCGCACCGCCGGGTCCGTGCACGGCACGGCCAGAACCGCCACGTCCGCGTAGAAATTCTCCCGCGCCTCCAACATCTCGGCCGGCAGCCCCTCCGCGCCAAAATACGGTTTCCGCGGCGCGGGGCGCGGCAGGACCGTGTCCAGCCGCTGCGGACCGGTCACGGGAACTTCGGCCGCCACCAGGTGCTGCATCGACTGCTCGGCCGGGACCCAGGGGCCGCCGCTGCCGGTCCAGCCCGGTCCGGCATTGAGCGTGATCTCCAGCCCCAGGCGTTCCGCTTCCACGACCGCGTGCCGCAGCAGGTCGCACCACTGCGGACTCATGAACTCCACCGGGCCCCGCGGGATCCCGACGTCCACTTCCATGATGATCACGCCCCCCAACCCGGCCGCACGCAGGGACTCCAGGTCCGCCGTGATCCCCTCGCGACTGAGATGGCCGTCCATGATGAACCAGTAGGTCCACGGCCGAGCCGTGGGCGGGGGAGCTGCAAAGGCTTGCTCGAGGTCAGTCGCTGCTGCCGGCTCGTGAACGAACAACAAGGCCGCGACGACGAAGGACGCGCTCAGGGTGGATAGCATGCCGATTCCTCCGGGGAAAATCCAATGGCGCGGCGGGCGCCGGCCGCCGCCTGCACCGCCGTTGTGACAATCCAGAGTCAGTTACCACGCCCAGCCGGCGCGGTAGGGCACCCGGATCAGCGAATCCGCCTCGGGAGCGTTCGTCGCCTGGAGCTTCACGGGATCCCATTCCAGCTTCTTCCCCACGCGGTAGGCCACGTTCCCCAGGTGATTGGATTCGGTGAGCCAGCCGGCGTAATCGAAATTGGCGCTGGCGGGCGTGCCGTTGCGGCAGGCGTCGAGCCAATCCTCGTAATGCGACGCGACGCGCGGCAACGTCGGTTCGGGCGGCTGGTAGCCGGCGAAGTCGGCCTCGGGCAGCAGCTTGTAGTCCCCATAGTTCGACAGCAGCATGCCGCGATCACCGATAAACAGGTGCCCGTCGCCCCACTGCGGCACTTCGCCGCGCTGCCAGATCTCCGGTTTGTTCTCGCCCTGGTACCACGTCATACGTACGGCGGGGAGCGCACCACGTGCGGCGAACTCATAGGTGGCCTGCATCGACGCGGGGGCGATCTCCGAGTGCGGCGGCGGACCGCTCGCTTCGATCGTCGCCGGCGCCTGGAGTTCGAGCGCCCAGAACGGCAGGTCATTGAAGTGACTCCCCAGGTCGCTCATCGTGCCGTTACCGAAGTCCCACCAGCGGTACCATTTCGGACCGGGGAAGTAGACCTCGTGAAAGGGCCGCTCGGGCGCGGGGCCGAGCCACAGGTCCCAGTGCAGTCCCGGCGGTACCGGCTGCGCCTCGGCCGGGCGCTCCTGTACAAACACAATGTCACCATGACGCTGTGCCGCCTCCTGGCTCTGCCAGCCCCAGGCCCGCGAGGTCCACACGTGCACCTCGCGCACCGGGCCGATAGCACCGCTTTGGATGATCTCGACCACACGCCGGTAGTTGTCGGTGGCATGGATCTGAATGCCCATCTGCGTGGCCACACCCGCCGAGGCGGCCGCCAGCCGGATCTGGCGGGCCTCCCACACGTCGTGCGTCAGCGGCTTCTCGCAGTAGACGTGCTTCTTGTGCTGCAGCGCGAGCATTGTGGCCAGCGCGTGCGTGTGTTCGCACGTGCTGACAACCACGGCGTCGAAATCCTGCGGGCGATCGAACAGCTTGCGGAAATCCACCTCCCGCCGCGCGCCGGGGAAGTGCTGCGCCGTCTGCTGCAGATTCTGCTCATTGACATCGCACAACGCGACAATCTGCTCCGACGCCACGCCCTGCGCGTTCCCGGCACCGCGTCCCCCGGCGCCGATGATCGCGATGTTCAACTTGTTGTGCAGATGGCGACCGCGCACAATCGCCGGTGCTGTCATAACCCCCACGGCGGTCCCGATCACGACACGAGTGAAGCGGCGACGAGTCATGCGGCGTGACTGGCAGCACCTGGTCGACATAATGGCCTGACGCATGGCGGTGACTCCCGAAAGGTTGGTTCTGGTACGTAGCGGCGGGCATAGGTCGGTGTCGGGCACTGGCCGTGCGCGTGGTGCGAACATGCCAGCCGGCAGGTTCGCCGGCCCGACCGTCGAGCTCGGGCAGTGGCCCGGTCGGCCCCTGCGGCGGTCCGGCCCCCATTGTAGCCGAACGGACGGCCGCCCACTGGCAGGCAACTGTAAATTCGTGCATCGCCCGATTAAGCTAGTGCTTTGTCCACGCCTGATCTTGGGATTGGGTGGCTGGGGTCGCGCGTTAGCTCGCCCCCAGCTTTGCGCCGCTGGGGGCTCACTTCGTTCGTCCCCAGCCACCCGAATTCTCCGGCGGTGACAACGCACGAGCAAGCAATGACTGAATTTCACCTCTGGAGCCGCGACCGTGAGCATCTCCCCTGCGAACCGCATCTCTGCCACCTGTCTCTGCACCATCGTGTTGGCTTGGGCCGCCGGCAGCACGCTCTGCGCCCAGCCCCCGGCGCGCGAGGAGCGCGCGGCGGGCAGCGACCGTCCCAGTGCGGGCTCGGATGAGAAGTCCGATGTCAAGCCGTTCGATGAGGTGATCACCAAGGACGCGGTGACAAAGCCGGGCCTGTTCCTGACGCACCAGATCGGCGACAAACTGTTCTACGAGATCATCCCGACACGCTTCGGGCAGGACATGCTGTGGGTCACGCAGATCGCCCAGACGCAGGCCGGGTTCAGCTATGCGGGGATGCCGGTGGGTGACCGCGTCGTGCGGTGGGAACTGCGCGGCGAGAAAGTCCTGCTCCGCGACGTGAAATACGCGATTCGCGCGAACACGGCCGACGCCATCAAGCTGGCTGTCGAGGCCACCAGCATTGCTCCGATCATCAAAGTGTTTCCCGTCAAGGCCTGGGGCAAGGACAAGTCGGCGGTCATCGACGTGACCAGCCTCTTCACCGGTGACGTGACCGAGTTCAGTCCGCAGCGTCAGATCAACGCCTCCGGGCTCGACACCAGCCGCACGTTCCTGGAGGAAGTGAAGGCGTTTCCGACGAACCTGGAGACGAAGGTGCTTGCCACCTTCCGCCTGGGGGGCGGGCCGAGTGGTGAGGGGGCGTCCCCACGCGAGCGCGGCGCGCCGCGCCGCGATCCCACGCAGTCGGCCGTGACCCTGCTGCTGCATCACAGCATGCTGCTGTTGCCCGCGCAACCCATGACGCCCCGCGTATACGATCCGCGCGTCGGCTTCTTCACCGTCGGCTTCGAGGAGTATGGCGACATCAGCAACCACCAGGTGGAAGACGTGCGGTTCATCACGCGGTGGCGACTCGAGAAGCAGGACCCCGGCGCCGACGTGTCCGAGCCCAAGCAGCCGATTGTCTTCTACGTCGGCCGCGAAGTACCCGAGAAGTGGAAGGAGTACGTACGGAAAGGCATCGAGGCCTGGCAGCCTGCCTTCGAAACAGCGGGCTTCAAGAATGCGATCATCGGCAAGCTGGCGCCGGGTGTCCATGAAGATCCGAGTTGGGATGCCGAGGATGCGCGGATTTCCTCGATTCGGTGGCTGCCCTCCACCACCGAGAACGCGTTCGGCCCGCACGTACATGACCCGCGCAGCGGTGAAATCCTGGAGGCCGACGTGCGGATGTACCACAACGTCATGAAGCTGGCCCGTGACTGGTATTTCGTCCAGGCGTCGCCCAGCGACCCGCGCGCGCAGAAACTGCCGTTGCCCGACGAAGTCATGGGCGAAGTGCTCACCTACATCGTCGCACACGAAGTCGGCCACTCGCTGGGCTTCCCGCACAATATGAAAGCCTCCGCGGCCTACACCGTGGAGAACCTGCGCAGCGCCGACTTCACCCGCCAGTTCGGCGTGGAAGCCTCGATCATGGACTACGGCCGCTTCAATTATGTCGCCCAACCCGGCGACAACGCCGCCCTGATCCCCATCGTCGGTCCCTACGACCACTTCGCCGTC
>JALOQX010000268.1 GCA_025459265.1 Pirellulaceae bacterium
GCCTGTAGCGCACCAGTCCAGCGAGCCGCCGACACAGGGTCGGCGGGGTAAGGATGCCACATCGCAGCACGCCTGTAGCTCACCAGTCCAGCGCCCCGCCGACACCGCGTCGGCGGGAAAAGGTACAGGGCACAGGGAAACAGGGAAGGACAGTGAAACACGGGCGGCTCGAGACGATCTTGTGCGGTTTGGCCCTTTGCGGTACAAGTCCCCCGCTTATGGCTCGACTCGTCCTGTCCTTTCTTGTCCGTTCAGCACTTGCAAGGCGGAGCATGCAATGCGCAGTCGGATGACAGCGGTGCTGGCCGCGTGTGCCCTCGTGCTGTCCCCGGGGTTCAGTGCTCCCGCCGACGGACAGACTCCCGCACGCCCCCGCGCGGCGCCAAAGCCTGAGCCGAGCTTGGCTGGATCACAGACGGTCACCGGGCGCCTGGAGCAGCGCGACCAGCAATATGTGCTGATCGACAACGATGGTCAGCTGCAGGCATACCTGATTCCGCGTGAATCGCTGGACCTGGACCAGTACGTAGGGCAGGACGTCGAGCTGAACGTCCGCGAGCCGATGCTGCGCTCCGAGAACGAGCCCAGTCTCTGGGTGAATCGCATTGCCTTGGCCGACTCTCAACCACCACAAACGGCGCGACGGTCGCTCTCGGGGCGCGGTCCGCAACCGCTGATCAGTCAGATCGGCTTTGACGACGGTTTGTTTCACAGTGACGACGACCTGATGGCCGAGCCCGTTGCGGCACCGGTCGCGGTCGCCGTCGCCGATGTGACTCAGGCATGTGGGCCGCCCGGCTGGATCTGGGTCAGTGCAGACTACCTGTTGTGGCGGACCTCCGGCATGTACGTACCGCCGCTGGTGACGACCAGTCCGGCCGGCACGCCGCGGGCCCAGGCGGGCGTGCTGGGCGCAGCCGGCACCACTGTCTTGTTCGGCGAAGAAGACCTGTTCACCAGCGACGTCAACGGCGTGCGGCTGCGATCGGGCCTGTGGTTCGACCGCGACAGCCGGATCGGCGTGCATGGTGACTTCTTTGCGCTCGAGAGCCAATCCGTCCTTTTCGCGGCCGAAGGCAATGCGTCGGGCTCACCGATCTTGGCGCGACCGTTTTTCAACATTAATCCGCGCAACCCGGTGACCAATGCCTTCGCTCCTCCCGCCCGACAGGACTCGCAACTGATCAGCTTCCCGGCAGTCATGCGCGGCGAGATCGCGGTGACGGCCGACTCACAACTGCAGTCGGGTAGTCTGGCGCTGCGGACACTGCTGGCCTGCGAATCGTTCTGTCGCGAAGGAGTCAACTCGTATTCGCGCGTCGACATCCTGACCGGCTATCGCTACATGGAGTTGACCGACAATCTGTTCATTACCGAAGAACTGAATTCGCTCGATCCGACCACCCTCGCGTCGTTCGACATCAGCGATCAGTTCAGCAGCGAAAACCGCTTTCAGGGCATCGACCTGGGCGCCATCTGGCAGGGAGCATGGCAGCGGTTTACCCTCGAACTGCTGCTCAAGGCCGCCGTCGGCAGCGTGGACCAGCGCGTGGACATCAGCGGCGGAACGGTAATTGCCCAGCGCAACGCAACCGAACAAAGCTACCCGGCCGGGTTTCTGGCCCTGCCCTCCAACAGCGGTTCGTTCAGTCGCAACCAGTGGACGGTCGTGCCGGAACTGGGGGCCGTGATCGGTTTCCAGGTGTTGCCCAAGGTACGTGCGACAGTCGGCTATACGCTCGTCTACTGGAACTCAGTCGCGCGCGCGGGGGATCAGATCGACCTGTTCCTCAATCCCGACCAGATTCCCCCGCCCATTGTCCCGGCGTCCGGCGCACTCTTTCCCGAGTTCAATTTCGTGGAGTCCAACTATTGGGCCCAGGGAGTGACGGTCGGGCTCGAGGGGCGCTGGTAGCGCGCAACCAGGTCAAAGCGGGGCCACCCAGGCCACGTCGCGTCCCTCGCAATAGGACGCATACACCTGTTCCAGGTCGGCCAGTTCTACGGCCTGACGATGGAGCCAGATGCGGTACTCGAGCCCAAACGGCGTCCCTGGCGGGAAGTTCCGTGCATGGACGCCGGGCCAGCCGACACACAGCGGGCCGTAATACCGCGTCAACCATGTCGGGGGATAGTCGGGATGCTGCGGCGGCACGAAGATCGCCGCCCCGCTGCGATGCTCTAACTGGCCGAACCGGGATGTGAAGTCGGCCCAGGCCAGCGGCGTGTCGGGCAGGTCGTCCGTCGTGGGCCCCGTCGGCACCGTGATGACCGTCTCCGCGCGAGGGCCGGGCGCGAAACGCACCGTCAGCCCCCCGTAGCTCTTCTCTTCGGCACCCTGCAACACGATCTCTTTCTGCGGGGTGAAGTACATCTCCAGATCGACGGCACGATCCTCGGCACTCGCCGCGAACGTCCGCATCCATATCCGTTCGACCAGCACCAGTTCGTCGCCCACATACCAGCCGTTTTCCACGCCCAGCACGGCCGCCACCGGGCCGGCTTCGCGTGCGAGCCATCGGATGAACTGCTGGCGCATCGTCGGGCCGGCCCACAGGTCGTGCGGCTGGCCCTCCACCAGCACGTGCGGCCACGTCCAGAAGACGCCGTGATGATGATAGTGATCGGCCGGAAAATCATCCGTGAGGATCTCGCCGCTCAGGCCGTAGAGCGGATGCAGATAGCAGGCGCGACTGTGGCGATGATCCTGCGGCGGAAGATCCTCCCGCGTGATCACGCCGTGGTTGTACGCCCAGACCCGTTGCGCACCCTCACGCAGCTCGAGCGATTGCGGTGACAACTCCACGAATTCAAACGCCGGCGTCGCCGGGGCGGTCCCTGGGATCAATCGCCACTGGCGCGATTCCGCCCCGGACGTCGCGGGCGGCAGGATCGCCAGCACGCGGTGACGCTCGGCGTCGGGAAGCCCATCAGCGTGAACCGCCACGGACAGCTGCGCGGCGACATGCTGTGCTTCCGGCCCGCTGCACGTCTGCAACTCCCACGCGCCGGCCGTGTCCAACCGCGTGCCGCACGGCACCTCGATCGCGATGGGCTGCGCCACATGGCGGGACTTCGTCGCCAACACCAGCTCGCTCGCCGGACAGATCGTCGAGCACTGCCAGACGACTGCCGCGAACTGGATCACCGAGACGATGACCCAGCGTGCGCCGCTGGCCGACGACCTGGGGCTCTGACGCGTAACGCCTGCGGCGGAAAGAGAGAGTTTCACCATCATCGCATCTTGATGTTCAGGGTACAACGCGCTTCTGTTCGATGGCGTAGCGATCGAAGTTCAGGAGCAGATCGACCAGCGCCTGTAGTTGCTCCAGTGTATCACCGCGGTAGAGGTCCTGGGACATGGTGGAGCCCAGCCGTGGCTTGTTCGGATCGTAGGGAATATTGACCGGCATCGGCGTGTACGGCAGCACCGCGGCGGGGTGCGCCAACCAGGTGCGCAGGTAATCCGCGCGCAGACGCGAATAGACGCCGGCCAGATCGGGTGCCTTGGCACGGTTCCAGCCGGCAGGTTCGTAACGGCCCACCTGATGACACTTGATGCAGTAATCGCTGCTGGCCACCACGCGCATGGCATCGGCCAGATGTCCGCGCGGGGCCTGGCCGTTTCCACTCGCCGCGGACGCGCCGTCGGTCTTGCTCAGGCGGTCGGCATACGCGGCCGCGGCAAGCTGCAGGTACCGTTCGCTGCGCTCGGGCATGTCCGGATACGGGTACGGCGCGCGGTCCTTGGCGGCGAAGTAGTCGACCAACGTCCGGGTCTCGGCGGGCGACAAGCGATAGTTTGGCATCCGCATCGCAACGGCCGGCCGAATCGGCTGCGGATCCAGCAGGTAGCTGTGCAGCCAATCCGGCTGCACTTTGGTTCCCTCGCCCAGGAGCGGTGGCGGCAGCCACGTCCACGCCTGCGAGCCGCGCACGTTGGGGTTGATCGCCCGATCGCGCTCGACAATGTGCGGCAGCAGATAGCGCGCCAGCGCGCCGCCCTCAGCCGACCGCCTGCGCTGGATGTGTCGCGTCTCAATGGCAAGTGCCGCCTCGTCGACCTGGTACGGCCAGCCGTCCAGCGCCGCCGGGCGCCACAACTGGAAGCTGTGCGTGAGTTGCTCCAGCGCGAACGTCTCGTCTTCCAACTGGGCCAGTTCGTCGCCAAGGGCATCCAGAATCTCGGCGCGTCCGTCGTCCGCCAGCTTGGGCAGGCCGCGCAGGACGGCGCGGCGCCAGCCGCGGTGATCAACGTCGCGCGAGGCGGCCAGCGCCTTGTCGTCCACGCCGGCGGGCACGAAGGGGTGCGGCGGCGTCTGCCGCTGCCGTCCGAACGTGTCGGGGGCAAACGCCAGCTCCCAGCTGTCCGGCTCCATCACGTGGCACCCGCGACATTGAAACGTGTGCAGCAGGTCCTGCCCAGCGGTCAGCGCCGCGGTCCGCGCGTCGGGCCGATACGCGAAGCGGGACGACGGAGGATCGGAGACCAGGCCGAGCACAAACGTCGCGATGGCCTCGCGCTGCTGAGGCGTCAGGGTGAACTGCGGCATGCGCAGGCGCGCGGTGTACTTCTTGTGGTCCGTCTCGAGAAAATCGAAACTGCGCGGCTCGGAGAGTTTCTGATAAATGAACCCGATGCGACTCTGCGCACGCAGCTCGTCCCGGTAATAGGGCGGCGGCAGTTCGGCCGGCGCGGCCGCAGACGAAGGCGTCGCCGTCCCCGGCTGGACGTATTGCAGCACCTGACCGAACGCCAGCTCGGCGGTGCTCTTGCGTCCCCAGCCGGTCAGCGTCGGTCCGATCGGTTTGGCGTCTTCCGTGCCGGGAATGTCGTGGCAGCCGTAGCAGCCGTTGGCCAACAGCGTCCTCCGGGCCACGTAGAACATGCGGCGACGGATCCACTCGTCCTCCGTCAGCCGCTGACCGTCCGCCGTCGCCACCACCAGCTCCTGCTCGGGTCCCTGCCATTGCTCTGTCAACGCCGCCGGAATCCCCTGGCTGGCGAATTGCTCGGCTGTCGCGGGCGAGGTCACGTCGCGCAAGTACGTGACCGTCAACTCCGCGAGTGTCGACAACTGCGCGGGCGACAAGTTGCCGCCGGCGTCGACGGCCTCGTCCCCAGTCGGCGGCCAATCTTCGGCGCGATAAGTCAGCAGGTAAGCTACGATATCCGCCACGGGATCTGTCACGGCGACGACGCGTTCGTCCGCATCGCGCTGTTCGACGGGAGCAAGCTGCATGGATGGCATGGTCGTGCGCGGGTCATAGCGCGCCGGATCCTGGATCCAGTCGTAGAGCCAGCGGGGTCCGTGCGGGTTCCGCAAGGCGGCGAATTTGGCAGCCGTGCGCGTCAGGTCGGGCCCCAGGTGGACCGCGTCCGCGTCACGAAACAACGCGAAGTCCGGAAAGTCGGCGTGATTGTGGCAGACCAGACATCCGGATTCTTCGAAGGCGATCCGCCCGCGCGCGATCTGCGCCTGCTGTTCCTCGTGCGTCGTCACGGAGGCAATGTCGCGGGGCGGGTCGAGGTACGTGAAGGGCAGACTGCGTTCCCGCAGGTACATCGCCACGCTGTCAATCGCCAGTGACTCACGACGCGCTTCCGCGTCATCGCGCAGCCCGCGATCGGGCAAGTGGTTCCACAAGCCGAACGGACGCGGCATCGTAGTGTCCGGCCGAAACCTTGCCGGGTCGCCGATCCAGTCCACCAGGAAGGCTGAATCGAGCTTGGCGGCGACGTGACGGAGAGACGGGCCGACTTTGCGCATGGTGCCCGGCGGCTGGGCGTTCGTGCCTTGCGCGCCTGCTGTGCCGTGCTGAGCATATCGGTCTGGCTCCAGGCGCAGGTCCGGCGCGACCTGCCGCGCGGCATCGTCATAGCCGTTGATTTCGTGGCAGGCGAAACAGCCGAGCCGGCGTACCAGGTGATATCCTGCCAGCAACTGCGGGGCGGGCGGATCCGCAAAACGCTCGCTTGGTTCCAGATCAAGTACCTGGTGGTGGCACTTGAGGCAGAGGCTTTCGGCGAACCGCCGCGGCAACATGGGAAAGTCCCAGTGCGGATTGGCCGACCAATCGTGCTTTGCGGCCCACTGGCGCCGCGATTCCGGATCGTTCGGCGTGTGGGCGGCCCACGCGAACGACGTGGCACTCCCCTGCCCTTCATGGCAGACGGTGCACCCGAACGACTGCATGGGATGGGGGCTGTCGGGCCCCACAAACAGATCCAGGCGCGGGTGCCCAGCGAACGGGTGCGGCAGACCGCGGCGGACCGTGACGCGGATCGGCGGCGGTGGATCGGCGGTTCCTTCACCGGTCCGCCGCGCAACGGCGGCCGCCAATTGTCCGATCACCCAGGCGCGGCCGGTTGCATCGTGCGGCACCGGTTGATCATCAATGGCCACGATGACGTCGCCCGTCAGCAACCCCGGCGCGGCCAGATGCGGCGCCACATCGCGCCGCGTCTGCAGCGCTCGTGCACGCACGTCGCTTCCCAGTGCCATCGCACCGATATCCTGCCACAGGCGCGCTCGGGCGGCTGGACTTTCAGGGCGCACCAGCATGACGGTGACGTCGTGCGGATCGAGCAGTCCTTCCGCCGCGAACTGCAGGCCACTGATGTCCAGCATGTGCTGTTCCGGCGCCGGCGGCTCTCCTTCCGGCGTCTGCGGCGCCGGCTGCGCCGCAGCGGGCACGTCCAGCGCAAGATCCAGTGTCTGGGGCGGGCCCAGGCGCGGCGCGTGCGGCGCGTCGGGCAGCGCGGTCGCGATGGCCGTGTGACAGGTCACGCAGCGGTCGAAACGCCGCACGCGTCCGAAACTCCCCAGGGGTTGATCCAGCCCCTCGCACCACAAGTTAGTAATCTTGCGCGGCGAGTTGAGCGCGTCCACGATCGGCAGCTCCAGCCAGCGTTTGCCGGGCAGCGGCAACCACCCGCGGAACGTAACGAACGTCGAACGTTTCTCATCCGCCAGCGTGTGCAACCGCCGCGACTCGGCCAGCAGCCGATCCAGCTTCTTCTGCAGCTCATCCTCCGGTGCCTGCAGTTGCTGGAGGAGCGACTGCAGTTGCTCGCGGTGTTGCGCCGCGACGTCGATCTCCCGCGTGTACTGGTCAAGCTGCTGTTCCCGCTCGCGGAGTTCCGCCTCCAGGGCGCGTAGCGCATCGACTGGCCGGCCGTCGCGCACCGCGAGACTGAATCGCGATCTGGCCACGTCCTGCTGGGCCTGCGTCAAGCGGCGTTGTCTCCGCGCCAGCTCTTCCCGGAACCGGGCCTCGTCGACGCGGTCCCGCAACTGGGCGAAGACCTCCTGCCGCAGCGGCAGCACCGCCTCCTCGGCGCGGCGCCGGTCCTGGACCGCCTGCGATTCCCGCTGCCGCGCCGCTTCGTAGCGCGCCCGCAGGTCGCTTGACCGTGGCAGCCGATCGGCCGGATCGGCTGCGTCCTCGAGATCCAGGCGCGCCTGGTCCACTTCCAGGCGCATCGCCTGCAGCGTGTTGCGCCCCTCCTGCGCAGCCGCGGCGGCCGCGGCCAGCCGCGTCCCGGCTGCATCCAGGTCTTCCCAGGCTGGTGCGTGAGCACCGCGGCGCGCCGCGTCCGCATCAACCGCCGCACGAAACCGGGCCACCAACTCGGGCGACAACTCCCGCGACCGTAGCTCGCGCAGCGCCTCCGCACACCGCTCCCCCTCACCGGCCGCCGCGGCGCTGGCCAGCTGCCTCTGCCGCCAGCTGGCCAACGTCGCGTCAATGCGATCGCCCGTGCGCTGCAGCCGTTTCCAGGCTCGATTGTGGTCCGCCATCACCAACCAGATCGTCACGACCAACAGCAACACGCTGCACCCGGCGAAGACCCGGTGCAGGCGGCGCAGGTTGTAGAAGGTCCGGTCTGTGGCCGTCATGCGGAACCGTCAGAAGTTGAACGGGCATCGCCACAAAATAGTTCAGATTGAACAGCCAGCGGCACAGCATCTTGATGGGCAACAGCAGCATGGTCAGCCCCAGGAACATGGTGATCACATAGCGGCCTCGGCCAACGTCGCGCAGCAGGCGCCCCGCGGCCCGGTTGGTGCGCGCCAGCAGCGGGGGCAGGCCGAGAAAATACCCGCCCAGCAGCATCAGCCCCAGCCACTCGCGCAGGAGCGACAGGCCCAATTGCCGCGCCCCGCCGCTACCGGCGGGCGCCGCCGGCAGCGGCCGGCCCAGCAGATCCGTCCAGAATCGCTCGGCCAGCGTCACGTTGTGCAGCGCCTCCACCTTGTGCACATCCCACGGCTCGTAGAGTCCAAAGAAACTCCAGTTGGGACCGCGAAAAAACGTCCCCAGCATCATGACCGCGATCCACAACACCAGGAAACCGAACTGGAACGTGAGATACGCGAACTTCCGCTGGTCGATCGTGTAATACCCGTTCCCCTGTGCATTGCGATCCAGGTAGGGAATCGCCATCAGTCCGAAGATGATCAACGCCGGGAGCACCACGCCGGCCATCCAGGGATCGAAATAGACCAGCAGCTCCTGCAGGCCCAGGAAGTACCAGGGAGCCTTGGAGGGGTTCGGCGTCTGGACCGTGCTGGCCGGCTGCTCCAGCGGGGCCGGGAGCAGCAGCGACCAGACCAGGAGCAGCGCGGTGAGGGCCACCATGCAGATCAGCTCAATGTACACCAGGTCGGGCCACACCAGCACCTGCTCGTTGTCCTCCGCCTCGATCGGCGGCAGCTGCCGCGCCCGCCGCGCGTCGTTGACCACCGCCCGGCGCGCCGACAGCCACGTAAAATACCCCAGCAGGAACACCAGCCCCACGATCGGCACGTTGTCCGGCTTGGCCACAATGGCCAGGAAATCGACATCCGTCAGCGACAATCCGAGCCACAGCCAGGCCGCGTTGAGCCCCAACCAGCCGACCGCCGGACGCGTGAAGAAGCGGCGCCCCGCGTAGAACACCGCCAAACCGACCGCGCTGCCGATCAGCAGCACCGCAGGACTCAGCGCCCGATCGCTCGCGTCGCGCAGCCCAGCGGGCAGTGACAGCAGGCGCCACCAGCGCGGATCAGCCGTCCACGCCGCCACGCTCAGCGCGCCAAACAGCGCGGCGGCAACCCACCAGAGGATCCGCCACGCGCGACGCGGTGCACGCTGTTCGTCGCCCGCGGACACCCACCAGTGCCGGGCGGCCAGGCTGTTGGCCAGCGCCGCCAGGAGGTAATAACAGGCCAGAAATCCCCCCACGCGCGTCAAGATGTCGGCTTCGTGCATGTCACCGTGCATCACAGACCCTACAGCGGACCACTGATCCCGCCGTCCTTCCGCACGCGCCAGAAATGAATCGCCATCAGCAGACCCGCCACCAACGGGATCGCCACACAATGCAGGACATAGAAACGATTCAGCGCGAATTCGCCGACGCTCCGTTCGCCCAGCAGTCCGAACCGCGCATCCGACGTGCTCGTGATCAAGTCGATCCCGTCCACCGTCAGCCACGCGGCGCCCGGGCCTTCGTGTCCGACCAGCGGTGTGGCCCGGGCCATGTTCGACCCCACCGTGACCGCCCAGATCGCCAGCTGATCCCAGGGGAGCAGATACCCGGTGAACGAGAGCAGCAGCGTCAGCACCAGCAGCATCACGCCCACGACCCAGTTGAACTCGCGGGGCGGTTTGTAGCTCCCCGTCAGGAACACGCGGTAGGTATGCAGCATCACGGCAATGACCATCGCGTGCGCCGCCCACCGGTGCAGCTCGCGCAGGATCCCCATCGAGGCCACGTCGCGCAGAGCCGTCATGTCGGCATACGCCCACTCGAGCGTCGGGCGATAATAGAACATCAACAGGACGCCCGTGATGGTCTCCACGCAGAACAGGAAGAACGTGATCCCGCCCATGCACCACGTGTAACTCCACACGATCGCCTGCTTGTTGATCGAGACGGGATGCAGGTGCAGAAAGAAATTGGTCAGAATCACGGCCACGCGGTTGCGCCGGTCCCGCGGCAACGGGTGCCGAAAGATGCTCGTCCACACCTGCGAATTGCGAATCCTCTCGCCCAGCGATCGCATGCGTTACCTGCTTCCGTCTCGTGCCCGCCGCCCGCCTCCGTCACCCTGCATCTCAGGCATCCACAAAGCAGTCCGGATCCTGCCACTCCCCCAGCTCCTGCTGGAAGGTCCGGCTCGTGTCGACCTCCAATTGGCCGTCCTCAGCGAGGCGGATCGCGTACCGCTCCAAGGGCCGCGGCGCCGGGCCTTCGAAGTGCATCCCGTCCTTGTAGAACCCGCTGCCATGACACGGGCACTTGAACTTCTGCTCCGCCTCCAGCCACTGAGGTGTACAGCCCAGATGCGTGCAGACCGCGCGGAGGGCGTAAATCTGCGGCCGCCCGTCGTACACGTACCGCACGATCCACGCCCCGAACCGCGCGACGTACCGGGTGTCCACGGCACCGGGCGAGAGCTGGTCAGGCGGTCCCGCGCGAAATGTCGTCGGCGCTTCGATCAGCACGTTGGGAAACAGGAATCGCAGCGTCCCCAGCAACCAGATCAGGTGCGTCGCCGCCAGGGCGGTCAGGCCGGTCGCCAGGAACGAGCCGCACAGCAGCCGCAGGACTCGGTGCAAGAACCCGCGCCGGGGCGTGGCTCCCGCGTCAGTCGCACGATCTGCGACCTCCCAGGACACCGTCTCGTCCGCCGCGCCGGTTGCGCTGGTTGCTGCTTCGCCCGCCACTGCTCGCTCCCTCCTCCACGCTTCGAAGATAACACGATCCCGCAGCCGATGCCACGCCGATTCTGGCTCTGCCGCGCCCCGGGCACCCCCGTGGACACGCGGGCCACAACGGATCACAATTCACCACGCGCGCCGGCGCAACCACTCTCAGGTGCGCGGCCACGAGCGGCCCTCCCCACGGCGCGCGATGTCGTTGTGCGCAGCCGACTTGCGTGGAGGGGTGCTCCGTCATGAATGTGCTCGTCATCGGCAACGGCGGCCGGGAACACGCGCTGGCGTGGAAAATCCGGCAAAGTCCCCGCGTCGAACGCGTGTTCGTGGCACCGGGCAACGCCGGCACCGCCCAAGACGCTGAGAACGTCGAGATCAGCCCGACGGATTTCCCCAAACTGATCCGCTTCGCCAGACAAAACCACGTCGGCCTGACCGTCGTCGGCCCGGAAGCGCCGCTGGCCGCCGGCATCGTCGACGCACTGCAGACCGAACAGCTGCGCGCGTTCGGCCCCACGCAATCGGCGGCACAGCTGGAAAGCAGCAAGGCGTTCTGCAAGAACCTCTTGCGACACGCCGACGTTCCCTCGGCCGACTACCACGTCTTTCGCGACGCCGAAAGCGCTCAGCGATTCGTCAACGAACGCTATCCCGACAAGGACCAGGATGTGCCGCTGGTGGTCAAGGCCGACGGCCTGGCCGCCGGCAAGGGCGTCGTCGTCTGCTCACGCCGCGAACAGGTGCTCGAGGCCGTGCAGCGCATCGTCGTGGATCGCGAATTCGGCGATGCCGGACGAGAGATCATCTTCGAAGAACGACTCAACGGCGAAGAAGTCAGCGTCCTGGCCATCACCGACGGCCGGACCATCGTGACCCTTACGCCCACCCAGGACCACAAGCCGGCCTACGATGGCGACCTGGGCCCCAACACCGGCGGCATGGGCGCCTACTGCCCCGCACCGCTGGTCGACGCAGCGACGCTCTCGTGGATCGAGGAACATATCCTGGTCCCCACCGTCCACGCCATGAAACGCTCACGCCACCCCTTCAGCGGCGTCCTGTACGCCGGACTGATGATAACCCACCAGGGTCCGAAGGTGCTCGAATACAACGTCCGCTTCGGCGATCCCGAATGCCAGCCGCTGCTGATGCGCCTGCGCACCGATCTGGTCGATCTGCTGGAAGCGACAGTCGACCGCCGCCTGGACGAACTGCCGCCGCTGGAGTGGGATCCGCGCCCCGCCGTGTGCGTCGTGATGGCCGCCGACGGCTACCCGGGCAAGTATGAAATCGGCAAGCCGATCCGCGGCCTGGCCGAGGCCGCCGCGCTGCCCGACGTGAAAGTCTTTCACGCCGGCACGCGGTTGGTGGACGGCCAGGCCCAGACCAACGGTGGTCGCGTGCTCGGCGTCACCGCGCTGGGTAACAGCATCTCGGCGGCCAAGCTCCAGGCCTACACCGCCGTCAAGTGCATCCGCTGGCCCGGCGCCTGGTGCCGGAAAGACATCTCGGACAAAGCGCTCGGAAGGGGGAAGGAGGAAGGGGGAAGGGAGAGCGGGGAAGGCTGAACATCGAACATTGAACATTGAACATTGAACATTGAAGGAATGGGAGAGGAGAAATGGTGAAAAGGAGGGGGAGGCGCGCGCGGGAGGGGGAGGCTCCTGCCGAGCCGCGGGAGGGCGAGGCGCGCGCGGGAGGGGGAGGCTCCTGCCGAGCCGACTTCCTCGTTCATCCTTCCCACCTGTGCAGGCGTTACAGGTCGCCATCACGACTTCGCCCGGTTCCGCTCGGCGGTGCGGATGCTGGCCACAAAGATCCGAATCAACTCATCCGCCTCGCGCAACAGGTTTGCTAGCCGCGCGCCGGGCGTGATCAGCGGCACGCGCGCAATGAGCCGCAACCAGCGCTCGGTTTCGCGCAGTTCTTTCAGCGAGACGCGCAGTTTATGTATGAAATCAGAAGGTGACTCGGCCCCTTGCGCTTCGGCATGATTCGAGTAGGGTGCGGTCCCCGATCGCAGCAGCTGACTCGCCACGTGCATACCCGTGCGGGAACTCGGCAACCGTTCAACCAGGAAGATGATGTCGGTGCTGAAGTTGAGCAGACGCTCCTCGAGGTCATATTTCCGGTCCGTCAAGAGACCCTCGCCTTCTGACCGCCCGCAGTCACAGATCGTCCAACACCCGCACGTGCCAGTAGCATCGCGGACGGTGGAAGTCGGCTCGGCGGGAGCCTCGCCCTCCCTTCACCGCCTCGCCCTCCCTTCACCGCCTCGCTCTCCCTTCACCGCCTCGCTCTCCCTTCACCACCTCTCTCTCCCTTCCGCCATTCACCCCTCCCATTCCTTCGATGTTCGATGTTCAACGTTCAATGTTCAACGTTCAACCCTTCGCCCTTCCCCATTCCCCCTTCCCCATTCCGCATTTCACCCGACGTCTCCCAGGTCGAGCGCATCGCCGTAGCGTTGGAGCACTCGGGTCCGCAGCTCGGCATACTCGTCCGTCAGCAGCAGGGGCGCAGGTCCGTCGACCAGGGTATGCGCGTCGTCCCGCGCTTCGACCAGCACGTTCTGGTCGCGTTGCAGATCCGCTACGCGCAGCGGCGGCATCCCGTGCTGGCTCATCCCAAACAGATCACCCGGACCTCGCAGCGTGAAATCCAGCTCAGCCAGATCGAACCCGTCATTGGACCGCACAAATGCGTCCAGCCGCGCGCGCGCCGCGTCGGTTCCCGGCGCGGCGAAGAAGCCGACAAAACCGGGGAACTTCCCGCGGCTGACTCGCCCGCGCAGCTGATGCAACTGGGCGAGCCCGAAGCGGTCGGCACTCTCGATCGTCATCAACGTCGCGTTGGGCACATCCACACCGACTTCGATGACAGACGTGGCGACCAGCACCTGTGTTTCGCCACGGCGGAACGCCTGCATGGCCAGCTGCTTGTCGGTGGACGAGAGCCGGCCGTGCAGCAAGTCGAGCCGAAAGGCCTCCAACGGGCCGTGGACGAGCTGTTCGTATCGTGCCGCGACGCTGGGCAGCGCGTCCGAGTCGCTCTCTTCGACGCGCGGCGTGATAACATACGCCTGCCGCCCCTCGCGCAGTTTCTGGCGCACGAACTCCCACCACTGGTCGCGCTGATGGTCCGCGATCCAGTAGGTCGTCACCCGCTGACGCCCGGGCGGCGGCTCGCGCAACGTCGACACGTCCAGATCGCCAAACAGTGACATGGCCACCGTCCGCGGGATCGGCGTGGCGGTCATGACCAGATAGTGCGGATCGACGCCGGCGCTCTTGAGCGCCGCGCGCTGGCGCACGCCGAACTTGTGCTGTTCATCGATCACGACCAGGCCCAGTCGCGGGAACACGATCGTCTCGTGCAGCAGCGCCTGGGTCCCGATCAGCAGATCGACTTCGCCCGCCTGCACCGCCGCCAGCAGCGACTCGCGTTGCCGAGGGGTGACGGAACCGGTGAGCATCGCGATCCGGACGCGGCTGTGCTGCAGATCCTCGGACAGCGTCTGGTAGTGTTGCTGCGCGAGCACCTCGGTCGGCGCCATCACCACGGCCTGACAGCCGTGGGCGACAGCCAGCAGCAGCGCGTACTCGGCCACCACGGTTTTACCGCTTCCCACCTCCCCCTGCAGCAGCCGGTTCATCGGCACGCAGCGTCCCATGTCGTCGGCCAGCTCGCGGACGGCACGCTGCTGGTCGCCCGTCAGTTCGAAGGGGAACAGCCGCTGGATCCGCGCGTCGATCTTGGCCGACGCCGGCAAGGCGGGAGCACGCTCGGTCCGCTGGACGTGCCAGCGCCGCAGGGCCAGGGCCAGTTGCAGCGTGAGCAGCTCCTGGTACACGAACCGGTAGCGCGACTGCTGGACGTCGTCCGCACTCTGCGGCATATGGATCCCGCGCAGAGCCCGGCCGATCGGCCAAAGCGTTCGCCGCGCCACGAGGGGCGGCGGCAGCACTTCCACCACCGCGTCGGCCAGATCATCCACCACACGGTGCACGATCCGCCGGAGTCTGGTCTGCGACAGGCCCTCGGTCGCCGGATAGACCGGCAGCATCGCCCCGCGTGCCGGCTGTTCGTCGGCCCGCAGGTGCACCACCCGCGGGTGCGCGAGCTCCCAGAAGAGCCCGCGCCGTTTGGGCATCCCCGACAACAGCACACGCTGGCCCCGCACCAGCCGCTGCTCCATGAACGGCTGGTTGAACCAGATCGCCCGCAGCGCGCTCGACTCGTCGCGGATGATCGCCCCCAGCAGCGAGCGGCCACCGGACAGGTTGCGCGCTTCCACTTCCTCGATCACGCCGCACACCGAGATCGGGCCGCTGCCGTCCAACTCAGCAATCGGGCAGATCCGCGTGACATCCTCGTACGTGCGCGGAAAGAAGAACAAGATATCACGGGCGGTCCGCAGACCCAGACGACCGAGCAGCGACACGAGGCGGGGCGGCACACCTGGCACATGCTCGATCTTCACCTTCAGTCGCTCGGCCAGCGACCCGCGGCTGCTGTCGGTCTCCATCGGTCCCATCCTCGACTCGGGCACGAGCCGTGAGAGCGGTAGTGCTGCGCTGTCCTTAATCGTGCCCGCCGCGCCGCTGCTGAGCATTCTACGAAGCGCCGCCAGCAATGCAAGAAAGGAGAGGGCGGAGGGCGGAGGACGGAGGGCGGAGGACGGAAAGGGAGGGCGAGGCTCCTGCCGGGAGGGCGAGGCTCCTGCCGAGCCGCGGGAGGGCGAGGCTCCCGCCGAGCCGCGGGAGGGCGAGGCT
>JALOQX010000269.1 GCA_025459265.1 Pirellulaceae bacterium
GATCGCCAATGGGAGCTATTACGGTTCGGACGTCGTCATCGAAGCCTTTGCGGGCGGAGTGGTGGGATGTTCGGCGGTCACTCAGATCACGGATCCGGCTGGTAACACGTCCCAGCGCGATGTCCGAGTGATCGCCGACGGTCTGGGTAGCGACGTGCTGTTCACGGCGTTGGCGACGTTCGCGGATGCGAACGCCGACGTTCGCAGCCAGATGACCGCCCGCAACTACGGTTCCGTCACGGTGAGTCCGGCGGGCACGTCGGTCCAGAACGTGGAAGTGACGCTGAGCCGTCTTGGATCGCTGGCCGGGTCGCTGGAGCTGCAGAGCGGCAGCCGACTGGGTGGCCAGGGAACGTTGTACGGAAACGCCGTGAACCGAGGGCTGGTGTATCCGGGCAATCACCTGGTCGTCCAAGGCGACTACCGGCAGAGCGCCGGAGGGCGTCTGGAGATCGAGTTGCGCGGCCTGTTGCCGATCGTCGAGCACGACCTGCTCACCGTCACGGGCCAAGCCCAGCTGGACGGCGTGTTGGATGCGAAGACCGTCAGCTTCACCCCCGTCGCCGGAGACAGTTTCCGCGTGCTGGAGTTTGCTGCCCGGGAGGGGCTATTTGCGAGTTACGACACCCACGGGGTTACGCTGACCCCGGAGGTGTCCAGTACGGATCTGACGCTGGTCGCCGGCTTCTCCAGCGGACCGGCCGTGGTGCGGTTGTCAGCCAATGACAGCGCGGCGCTTTCCGAGCCACCGTTCATCGAGTTGGCCTTCGACGAGCCGGTGGATCCGGCGACGTTGACTGTGGACGACTTGACGATCGCAGGGCCGCAGGGCCTGGCCGTATTCTCCGCGCCGGTGGCGGTCAGTCCCCGGTCGGACGTGTTTCGCGTGCTGTTGGATACGGACACCTTCGCGAGCGGAGACTACCAGGTCACGCTGGGTCCGGACGTTCGTGATTTCGCGGGCAACCGGATGAACCAGGACGAGGACTTGTTCAACGGCGAAGCGATCGAGGATGTGTTTACGGGACAGGTCGTGGTGGCTCTGCCGGACTTTCGGCTGGAATCGCCGCTGCTCGGCGCAAGCGAAGGCTTGCTGGGAGATCCGCTCGAAGTCGGCTGGACGGTGCGCAACGCGGGCCAGGCCGCGGCCGGCGGTGACTGGCAGGATGAAGTCTGGTTGTCGGCAGACGCCGCTTGGGATGCCGGGGATTGGCTGCTGCACGTCGAGCCGGTTGGGAGCGATTCGCCGCTGGGGGTGCAGGCCACGTACGAGCGGCTCGTGTTCGTGGTGCCGCCGATCAGTGCGGACTTGCCCGCGGGCACGTATCATGTGTTGGTTCGAGCCGACGGCCTGCAGGCGATCTACGAGGAATTGGAAACGAACAACGTCCTGTCGCTGGGGACCGTGGCCTTGAGCTTCCCGCCCTTGCCCGACCTGCACGCGGCGGCCGTGACAACGCCAGTTGATGGGCAACCGGGGCAGTTCGTGACGATCGCGTGGCGCGTCAGCAACGCGGGCACGGGCCCGGCTGCCGGCCCCTGGGTCGATCGGGTGTTTCTCTCGGCCGACGGGAACCTGGCCGGCGCCACGCTGCTGGGAAGCAGTGTGCGCAGTGCGGATCTGGCGGCGGGCGACGAGTACACACGGGCGTTGTCGCTGCAGCTCCCGGCCCGCGGTGACGCAGATTACTTCGTCATCTTGGTGACCGATGCCGACGGCGCGGTGTATGAAGGGCTGGACGAAGCCGCGAACCAGCGGGCGGCGGACGACCGGCTGCGGCTGCGCCATGCTGATTTGACGCCCACGATCCTCACCGCGCCGAGTACCGCCGTGTCGGGCGACACGGTGACGGTGAGCTGGCAGACGGCGAACGTCGGCACGACGGCCACGCTGGGCGATTGGACGGAACGGATCTATCTGTCCAGCGACGCGCAGCGATCCGGCGAGGACCGCTTGTTGGGGGAGCGGCGAATCAGCGGGCCGCTGGCCGCGGCGTCTGACGTGACACTGGAAGCCGACGTGGTGCTGCCCTTGGATGCCGAGGGGAACCTGTATCTGCTCGTCGTGACCGACTCGCTGGGCGAAATCTGGGAAACCGGCGGCGAGACAAACAACGTTGCGGCGCAGGCGGTGCAGATCGACCTCCTGCCGTACGCGGATCTGGCCGTGATCGCCGTGGCCGCCCCCGCGCAGGTCATTGGGGACCCGGCGACGGTGCGCGTGGATTGGACGGTGGAGAACCAGGGTCTGGGTCCCGGACACACGGGGGTCTGGACCGACGCGGTCGTGCTTTCGGCGGACGCCATTGGCGGCAACGCGGACGATCGGATTGTGGCCCGTTTCGAACACAACGGGGAGCTGGCGGCGGGGGGGCGATATGATCGGCAGGAAACAATCACGCTGCCCGCGGCCCTCGTCGGGCGGTTTCACGTCTTCGTTTTCGCGGATGCTGACGGACAGGTGTACGAGCACGGCAGCGAGGCGAACAATCGAAACGCCGCCGGGAATCTGTTGGATGTCTTGCCTAGGCCGTACGCGGATCTGGTGGTCACGGCCATCGAAGTGCCCGCGGAAGCGCTGAGCGGCAGCCCGCTGGACGTGCGCTGGACGGTGGCGAACCAGGGCATCGGGACCACCGATCTGGGCAACTGGAAAGACCGCGTCTACCTGGCGCGCGACGCGCAGGGGAACGACCGCGTCGGGTTGCTTGGTGAGTTTGAGCATTTCGGGCCGTTGGGCGTGGGGGACAGCTACCGACGCACGGGACAAGTGGGGCTGCCACACGCCATCGCGGGGACCTACTACGTGGTGGTCGTCACGGGAGGGCCGTTCGAGTTCCTGTACACCGGCAACAACGCGTCGGTCTCGGCTCCGGTTCAAGTGATCGCGGCGCCGCTGCCCGACCTCCGGGTAACGTCGGTCGCGGCCCCGCAGCAGGGCTTGGAGGGAACGATCATCGATGTGGCCTGGTCGGTCCAGAACATCGGCACCGGGACCGCCTCAGGTGGCTGGCACGATACGGTGTACCTCCAGGAAGCGGGAAACGCGGATGCCGAACGAATCGCGCTGGGAAGTTACCGGTACAGCGAGTCGCTCGCCGCCGGGGACGCCTATTCGCGGCGGGAGACGGTGTCGTTGCCCGCGCAGACCACCGGCTTGTTCCGCGTGTTCGTCACGACCGATCTCGAAAACACGATCTACGAGGCGGACGAGGGAAACAACGCGGCGAGTGCTGCGGAGCCGCTGACCGTGGGGGCGCAGCCGCGGCCGAATCTGGTCGTCCTGGAAATCCTCGCGCCGGCGTCCGTCGACGCAGGCGCGACGCTGTCGGTGGAATTCACCGTGGCCAACCAGGGGCCGGTGCCCACCCAAACTCCGCAATGGACCGACGCCGTGTATCTGTCGCTGGATGATCGGATCAGCCAGGACGATCTGCTGCTGGGCAAACTGCCCAACCAGTCCGCGTTGGCGCCGGGGGAGAGCTACCAGTCGTCCACGCCGTCGCTGGTGGTCCCCCAACGATTCCGCGGCGACGTCTACGTGCTGGTGGCGATCGATGTCGACGGCCAGGTGGAGGAATGGCCGCACGAGGGAGACAACGAGGCGCTGCGGAGCGTCTTTGTCACGCCGCTGCCCTTGGCCGACCTGGTGGTCGATCAGGTGATCGCGCCGAGCCAGGCCGTCCAGGGAGCTGAGATTGCCGTTGGTTTCACCGTGACCAATCGCGGACCGGGCGAGACGGACGTGTCCGCTTGGACCGACACGCTGTGGTTGACCCTGGACAAGAACCGGCCGCATCCGGGCGCGGGCGACGTGCTGCTGAAGACCTTGCCGCATACGGGGGCCTTGAGTGAAGACGCCGGCTACGACGTGAGCACCACGGTCGTTTTGCCGAGCGCGCTGGCCGCGGGCACGTATTATCTCATGCCCTGGACAGACCCTTACGACGTCGTGCTCGAGGATACGCTGGCCCACCTGGTGAACCAGGACGACCCGAACCAGATCGACAACAACAACTACCGGGCACGGGCCATCGACATCCTGGGGGCCAAGCCCGACCTGGCCGTGACCGCCGTGGAAACGGCGGCCGCGATCCTGGGCGGCGGCGATTTTTCCGCCCGATGGACCGTGACCAATCAGAGCAACGGCCCGGCCCTGACGACGGGGTGGGTCGACCGCGTGTATATCTCCAGTCATCCGGACCCCTTCGCTGCGGCGGCCACGGCGATGCTGGTGGGCGAGGTGCGGCGTGACGCCGCGCTGGGGGCGTACGAGAGCTATACGGCCACGCTGGCCACCCCCTTGTCGCCGTCGGCCGCCGGAAGTTACGTCGTGGTCGTCACGGACGCCGTGGGCGGCCCGGAGAACAACCCTTACCGCCGCGTCGATGAACTGGACGAGGCGAACAACGCCCAGGCCGCGGCGGTCGACGTGACGCCCATGACCGCAGACCTGCTGGTCACGGACATCCAGGTGCCCGCCGTCAACTACTCGGGCGAGTTGCTCACGCTGCGCTATACGGTGACGAACGTGGGCAGCCACCCGGTGTGGCCGGGCACTGCCTTCTGGAAGGACTTCCTCTGGATTTCCGCCGACGACACGTTCCTCCGCGAGCGGGCTTCGTTTTTGGGTGAGGTCGTGTATGCCCCGCCGGGCGCTCTGCCGCCGGGGGCGAGCTACGAGGTCGTGCAGCAGGTCCGACTGCCCGCGGGGTTGAACGGCGACTACCAGCTGTACATCCATCTCGACGCGCACAACGATACGACGCCCCTGTTCTTCCCGATGCAAGCGCGGATCCTGCAGACCGGTTGGTGGCCGGCCCACGCGGGCAACAACGCCGCCTGGCTAGCCGAATTCGAGAGGTGGGCCTACGAGGACCCGACCAACAACCTGGCCCAGAGCCCGCTGTCTGTGACCTATCGCGAGCCGGACCTGGCGGTCACCCAGTTGGACGTTCCGGCGCAGCTCCACTCCGGCGAGACCATCGCCGTGACCATGACCGTCACGAACGTCGGCACACGCGACACGCGACAATCGGTCTGGCGCGACGGCCTGTACCTGTCTCGCGACGCGTCGTTGGACGGAGCGGATCTGTCGTTGGGAGACTACCGCCGCGCGGGCATCCTGGCCGCGGGCGAATCGTACACCCGGTCCGTCGTGGTCACTCTGCCGGAAGGAATCGAGGGGACGTTTTACATCCTGGCCTATGCCGACACGCCGGTGAAGGTGGACATCACGCGCACGAGCGATATCGGCTACGGATACCAGGGGCTGGCTTTTCAGACGCAGAGCCCGCTCTGGCCGTGGGACCTGGCCTCGTATGCGGAGCGCGGCGCCTCGCGCGGAACGGTATACGAGTTCGAGTTCGAAGGCAACAATCTCGTCCCGGTCGAAGCCCCGATCCAGCTGCGCGAACCGCCGGACCTGCAGGTGACCGAACTGGTGATCCCCGAGCGGATCGCGCGCGGGCAGATGCTGGACGTGGTCTACACCGTGACGAACGCCGGTGGGGCGACGCCGCCCGGCGAGGGGGCCTGGGACGAGTTGATCTACCTTTCGCGCGACCCGCTGCTGGACCTCGCCGCCGACCGCTACGTGGGCCTGGTCCCGCACAGCGGCGGACTGGCAGCCGGGGCCGCGCAGCCGGTCGCCACTCAAGTCCCGGTGCCGACCGACCTGCTGGGCCCGTACTACGTCTTCGTGATCGCCGATCCGCCCCGCAAGAGTCCGCTCGGGCGAGTGTTCGAACACCACCACGAGACGAACAACGAACGGGCCAGCAGCCAGCCGCTGCTGATCGAGTTGCCTCCGCCCAGCGATCTGATGGTTCAGGGCATCCTGGCGCCGGATGCCGCGCGGGTCGGCGAGCCCGTCAGTCTGGAATGGACGGTCATCAACCAGAGCGATCAGGCCGCGCGCGGACGTTGGTCCGATACGGCGTACCTGTCGGCCGATGCGACCTGGGACCGCAGCGACCGGCCTCTGGGACGCGTCGAGTTCAGCGGCGAACTCACGACGGGACAGACCTACACGGCGCACCTCGAGGCGAATTTGCCGCCCGCCGTCCCGGGCGCGTACCGCATCCTGGTGCGCACCGACATCTTCAATCAGGTTTACGAGGAGGTGGGCGACGCCAACAACACGACGGCCTCCGCCGAGACGGTCGCGGTGAGTGTGGACGAGCTGCTGTTAGGCGTGCCGCTGGGCATGACGCTGGACACCGGACAGGCGCGTTTGTATCAGCTGACCGTGCCCGCCGGGAAGACGCTGCGCGTCACGCTGCAAGCCTCTCACCCGGACGCGGCCCAGGAATTGTTCCTGCGCTACGGCGCGGCCCCCACATCCGTGTTGTACGATGCCGCCTACCAGGGAGCGCTCGCCGCGGTCCAACAGGCGGTTGTGCCCACGACGCAGTCCGGCACGTACTTCGTGTTGGTCCGGGGCCACAGCGAGCCATTCCCGGACACGCCGCTGGAATTACTGGCGGAACTGGTGCCCCTGTCTATCCAGAATGTCCACACCGATGTCGCGGGCGACGCGAAGCACGTCAGCACCCGCATCGAGGGCGCTCAGTTCGACCCCGGTGCGATCGTCAAGCTGGTGCGGCCGGGCCTGGGCGAGTACGAGCCGGTGGTCTGGGAAGTGTCGGATGCCACGCAGATTCTCGCGACGTTCGATCTGCGTGGCGCACCGCACGGCCTGTACGACCTCAAGGTCATCAACCCTGACGGTGCGGAGGCCGTGGTCCCCTACCGATTCCTCGTGCAGCGTGCCATCGAAGGCGAAGTGACGATCGGTGTTGGCGGCCCGCGGGCGATTCTGGCCGGGGATGCCGGCACCTACAGCGTGGCCTTGCAGAACCTGGGGAACCTCGACGCGCCGTACACGTTCTTCCAGGTGGGTGTGCCCGAACTGGGGACCAACCTCTTCGTCTACAACCTTCCATATCTCACGTTCTCGTCGAACGTGCGTGGGGGGCCGCGGGACGTCGACGAAGACGACGTGCCCTGGGCCCGCCTCGATTCCGCCGTCAACACCACCGGCCACGTGCTCGCCCCGGGTTACCTGTTCGATCAGTGGGCGGACGGCTTTACGGGTTTCTCTTTCAACATCCTGACCTATCCGGGCCTCAAGGAACTGTACGAGCGGGCGTTCAACGAGCTGCGAGACAAGATCTACGCTGCGTTTCCGTGGGCCGCAGAACAAGGCCTGCTGGATGACGGCCCGCAAGGACTCGACGAGATCTACCCCGGCCTGTACCGCTTGTTCAAAGCCCTGGGCGGCATCCCGGACATGGTTGTCCAGGAGTTCATCCCCTTCCAGTTCCACTTGCTGGCGACCGCCACGTCCCTGACACGCGACGAGTTCGTGACGCACGCGTTGGACCAGTCGCAGCGCTTGCGGGAAGCCATCATCTCGGACTCGGATGCGGTCCCCGCGCTGCTGACCATCGCGGCCGACGTACGGGCGTGGGACCAGCTGTATCTGGCGGCGTTGGAGGAGGCCGGCCTGCTGCAGCCCGAGGGAGCGGTGCCCGAGTTGCGGGAGAATCCGCTGATCACCAGCCTGATGGCCACCCTGGCCAGCGGCATCCTGTACGGGCCGGCGGGCAGTGCGATCCGCTCCAGCGGAGATGTGGTGGAATTCTTCGAGCAGCTGCGCAGCTGGTACGGCCACGATCCATCATTGTTGGCTCCGATTGCCGGCAAGAACCCGCACTCCAATCCGATTGCCGTCCTGCCGGACTTTGCCCAGTACGATCTGGGCCTCTCGCATCCCACGTACTTTCAGGCTTTCGAGATCTACGTGCCGTGGATCCCGTTTGACGAGCGGGGGTCCGGGCTGCCAGCCGACTTCCAGATTTCGGGAGTCGAGCCGACGGGAGACGGCCAATTTGCTCCTTTGGATTTGTCG
>JALOQX010000052.1 GCA_025459265.1 Pirellulaceae bacterium
GTTCCCACGCCGGGGGGATCGGTTCGCCCAGCGCAAATTGTTCCACGCGCAGACCATCCGCGAAGGAGCCGGCCAGCGACTGGACCACCGCCGCGTCCATCCGCTGCTGGCCGTACATCCGTGCCACCGTTTCCGGGGTGAAGTCGGGCAGCTGCAGATAATCGTCCACGACCAGCAGGCTGCGCGGATCCGGTCGCGGCGTCGAGATATCCGCATTCGCATAGTAATACGGCAGCGCTTCCTGCTTGGCCCAGGGGTTGAGCGCGGGGATGAACTGGTTCGCGCCCTGGACTCGCCGGTCCGTGTCATCGCGAGCCCACTGGGTGAGCGCCGACCCGTTAAGATGCAGGATCATGAAGAACGCACCTCCGGCGACATAGATCGGGAGCAGCGACAAGAGGCCCGGTCGTTCGTCCTCCTGCGCCGTCCATCCCAGCCGCACGAAGAAAAAGATGACGGGAATCATGCCGGCCAGGAATCCGCACACAGCCGGGCGGAGCGGAACCGACGGGGGAAGATACGTCTTGGCCAGGAAGTACCCTGCCAGTCCCACGAGAAAGGCGGGCAGGAGGATCTTGCCGAACACGGCGCCGAATCCAGTATCCTCCGGATGGCGCTGGGGCGTCCGGTCGGCGCGCTGCAGCACGGTCCACATGATCAACAGGATGGAGATCGAGATGATCATGCCGATCCCCGCGGCGCGAAAGGTCCACAACCATCCCAGCTGGTTCCGGACCGCCGGCGCGACGTAGAACGTGGCCAGGAAGGCGCCGATATTGATCCCCATGTAGAAGATGTTGAACCCGGCGTCGCGCCGCGGATCACCGGGCGGGTAGAGGTTGCCGACCATCACCGAGATGTTCGGCTTGAAGAAGCCGTTGCCCAGGATCAGCGCGATCAGACCGAGTGTAAAGGGGAGGAAGCCGGGTGTACCCATCAGGAAGAGACCCAGCGCCATCAGCAGGCCACCCAGGAACACGGCGCGCCGATACCCGAGCAGCCGATCGGCCACCATCCCGCCCAGGAACGGTGTGAAGTAGATGAAGGCCAGGTAGATCCCGTAGATTTCGTTGCCCTGTGCGGCAGGGAGCCCCAGGCCGCCCCGTTCGATATCGGTCGCATACAGGAGCAGGATGCCCACGATCGTGTAGAACGCCAGCCGCTCCCACATCTCGATGAAGAACAGCGGGAAGAGTCCCTTGGGGTGGCCGAACGCCATGGGGTGTACTCCTGCGGCGAGGTGAGGCACGATGTAAGACGTTCCGATCAGCGTCCGGTCTGCAGATCGAGCACCTGTTCGATTGCGCGCCGGCACACGGCACAATACTTCATGTCGTTGCGGCTGAACATCAGGCAATCGATGGCCGGGCGATAGAGCCCCTGGGTCTCATACCCGGCCCCCTCGAACGCGCCGACGTGGCCGGCGAACTGATTGGCTGCCAGCAGGCGCGTGAGCGTAGCGCGTTCCTCGCGCAGGACCGCCGCGAACTCGGCGCCGTCGCCATGCGCGGCGAGGGTCTCCTCGCGCCGCCGCTGCGACTCGCGTGCCGCCGCCTCGTACGCCTCCTTGCCCCACGGCGTGGGAACGGGCGTGCCGGGCGTGACCAGGTCCTGCCATTTGACCCCCTGGGGCGCCAGTAACGCTGACAGGTTCGGCTCCCAGGGCTCCACCCGCGGTGTGAGGCCCGTCTCGTATGCGACCGGCGCGACGTAATACTCGTCGCCCAGGCCGGCCACGTGATGGCCCAGCTCGTGGACCAGAATGTAATCGGCAAACGGCGTGTTCGCGGCCACGGTCATCTGATCGTTGTAGATCCCGCCGCCGCCATAGTGCGGACTGTTGAGCACCACGACGAGGTTGTCGTAGGGGGCGGCGGCCGCGATGTCGCGCAGCGCGCGGTTGTCGAACAGCAGCGCGTAGCGCTCGAGGTCAAAGGCGCTGAACTGGCACCCCAGCGCGGTCCGCACGAACGCATGGGCGTGCGGCCGCGTGACGCCGCTCTCGGGTGACACGACGTCAATCGCACGCACGTTGCAGTCGTGCCGCCGCGAGCGCCAGGGTTCCACTGAGAAGACGATCTCGGTCATACGCTGCACATCGCGGTGGAACTTCTCGCTCTCTTCCGCGGTGTAGCCGTCGCCCAGGAAGACGAGGTCCAGCTTGTCAGCGGGCGCGCCGTGCTCCTGCACGACCCACACATGCGCGTCAGTCGGCGCGTCGAAGCGCTGCGCGAAACGCGAATCGGGATCGATACTCGTACGCCACAGTTCGCGCCAGGTGCCTTCGCTGCGCCGCTGGATGCTCACATCGACGCTCCGCCGCGGCCAGGGAAACCGCAGCGAAGCATGAAACGTGCCCCACTGAGTCTTGGCCGGCGCCGTCGTCTGCCACTCGCCAAACACCCCGCAGAAACCGGCCGCGAACAGCAGTCTGCCGGACTGCTGATCGTGGACCTGCAGCTGGTAGAGACCCAGTGCGAGCGTCTCGGTCAGACGCGTGCGACGGCCGGCCCAACCGCCGTCGCGCAGCACGCGATCCAGCGCGATCCGATCCTCGGTGGCGTTGCCCGAGTGGAAGTAGTCGACCCGCATCGTGTCGGGCAGAAACCACTGGTCGAACGCAATCACGTCGCCGGGCGCCGCATCGCCCGCCCGCAGCACCTGGGCCGCCGGCGGAGCAAGCGACGACGCGCAGCCGACGGCCCACGCGACCCCGATCGTCCACGCCCGCCACCATTGCCCGTCCCGCATCGGCATGTCTCCCGCCGGTCTGCGTTCACCCCCAGGCCGAAACAGCTGGCTCTTTCGTACCACAATCGCCCGGCACTCGCCAGTGCTTCGTCACAGCTGAGATTCGGGGTGGCTGGGGACGAACGACGTGCGCCCCCGGCCGCGCACCGCCGAGGATCGCCGCCGCACGCCCGCGGATTGGAATTTGCCGCACCGGGCAGTACACTCAACGCTAAACCGAGTCCCGATGTCACCCTCTCCGGGAGATTTCCTGCCATGGCACCTCGAATCCTCGCGGCCTGCTGTTGGATCGGACTGATTCCCGCCGTGGCGGCAGCCCAGACGCCGCCCCGCACGCTCGAACAGTTGACCAAGGATGTGCTGGAGCTGCAACAGAAACTGACCACGACCAGCGAGAACCTGACGAAGCTGGCCGAGCAGGTGGGCAAGAACACGGAGGCGACGACGCTCAACGCTCAGGGCATCGAACGCCTGACGTCGATCATCAACACGGAGTTGGGCAAGCAACAGGACATTCTGGAACGGATCGACGAACTGACGCGGCAGCAGCAGACCCAGCTGGCGCGGCAACAGGAGATTCTCGATGCCGTGACGCAACCTGACGCGCAGGGTAATAACGTCTTGCGCTTGAGTGCGAACATGGACAACAGCGAGGAATTTCGCGAGGACGTACGGCAGGCCGTCCATCGCTCTCTGGAGACGCACGGACAGGTGACGATCCGCAACCGTATGGAGAGTGCCCAGACGGTGATCGTCAATCAACGCGAACATCGGCTCGGTGCCGGCGAGATCCTGACGCTCCGCCTGCCGGTCGGCACGGTCACGGCTCAGCTGCCTGGCCAGCCTTTGACCAATTGGACGCTGACCGCTCCCAGCTACACGCAGAAGATCGACATCGTGCCGGAAACGCCAATGTCCACCACGGTGTATCGTCCGTTAGACGACGTCCCGCTGCCTCCGCCACAGCCCCTGGTGACGGAGCCGACGGTGTTCGTGCCGCTCCCCTACTTCGGCACGAACCCGCCGCGAGCGGCGACGCCGAATTGAGAGCATGTCGGGACTTGCTCGCAGTCACGCGGCTGGCGCCGCGCGGGCCAGCACGCGGCCGCACCGCTCACGAAGACTCGGTGACCCACGTCTGCCAGCGTCGTTGAAGGTCGGTCAGACCGCGGATCCGGTAATAACGCTCCAGGGCTGCGTCCCAGCCGGCGCGCGCGCCGTAGAGGCCGAACTCGAAGAGCGTCTGCTTGTCGGCTTGCGTGAGGAGGTAGTCGACCACCGACGAGGCGGTGGCATAGGCCGCCTTGTCAGAGGCCGGGATGTTGGGATGATCGAGGACGGACTGCAGGTCCGTCCAGTTGCCCGTGCTGGCCATCCACGCGACGACGCGCTGTCGAATCAGCTGACGCCCGCGATCGTCATAGCGGCTCGCCACACCCTCTTCAATCCAGGCCGGCAGCCGATGCGGTTCGGGGAAACGCGTTGCCAGCACCACGTGCACCATCTCGTGCGCGAGCGTGTGGGTCAGAGCCCGGTCGGGCGTCGTGGTGAGGTAGAGTGTGTGGTACTCACGCCGTCGACCGGCGCGGGCCCAGGTAAGTCCGGCATCCCGGTCTTCACTGAACGAGACGTTGACCGTGGTCTGGCCCACGCTGGGCGGGAGTTCCTCGCCCAGCCACTGGCGGGCGATTTCGCGGCGCCAGGTTTCCGCGCTGCGGAGCACCTCCTGAGCATACGCCTGGGCATCCTGCTGTGTGGGATAGGCCGGCGTGAAGACGGTGAAATTGTCACTCATGGCGAATCCGGCTGCGCCGGCGCGACCGGCCGCGAGGCAGAGCAGCAGCGCGCTGAGCACGCTTGGCAGTCGGGTCATGGCATCCCTCCCTTGCGTGTGGTTCCGAAACCTCCTTGTCGGATCGTGCGGGAGGGATGTTGTACCACAGCCGGTCCGGGCGGAAAACGCCAAAACCAGCTCGCTAGCAGCGCCGGGCGGCGACCGCGGCGGTGGCGGACAGGTCCAGGTCAGGGGTCATCGAAACGTGCCCCTGGTCCGCTTTCCTCTACGCCAACGCTTCCACACGCTGGCACCGCACGATGTAGGCAGCCGCTTGCCAGGCGCGCATGTCCAGGTACAGGCCGCACGAGTCCAGCTCGTTGCCATCGCGTTGATACGCGTCGGAACTGAGTAGATCTTCCAGCTGCCAGAGGCAGTTCGTCAGATTCGAGAACGGCAACCGCACACGGCACTGACTCTGGTGCGGGGCATAATTGACTGCCACCAGCAACCGCTCGTCGCTCGGTCCCTGCCAGGCAAATACGAGGAAGCTGTCGTGCGTCCAGTTCCCGTCCCAGGCCGGCGTGCCTTCGAGCAACTGCCAGCGGCCGTCGCGGAGGACCGGTCGACGGAGAATCGCTTGCAGCTGGTCGTAGAAACGCGCGAGCGGTTGGTCGACCGGCTCGTGCGGTCCGCGGACGAGGTGCGGCGAGATCCGTTTCCTGCGGCCCTCGAACTGGCCCTGATGGAAAAAACGCAGTCCGGGCGACAGATACGTGACGACCGCCGCGGCGTGATGAACCTCCGGCGAGAACGTGGCGGCCGCCCGTGGTTCGTCGTGGTTCTCCAGGAACCGGGCGAGCTTGTCCTGGTAGTCGAGCCCCGCGTGGAAATGCTCGCGTACGGGCCGGGCATGCCCTTCCCGGAGGCGATCGTACAGGCGTTTGTCGTAGGCGTAGTCGAAGCCCTGGTGCTGCAGCTCCCATTCGAGATCCCAGTAGACTTCGGCCATGAACACGAAGTTGGGCACGCGCTCCCGCACCTGCTGGGTCGCCATCGGCCAGAAGAGCGGTGCGCGCTGGCCCCAGGTGCGCTGAAAGACATCAGGCAACACCAGCATGGCCATGTCACAACGCACGCCGTCACATTGCTGAGCAATCTTCAGCAGCTGGCTGATCATCGCTTCCTGCAATGCGGGGTTGGCGTAGTTGAGCTGCAGCGTGTCCGGCCACCCGGCGAAATAGGGATCACGGCCGTACGCCAGGATCAAATTGCCGCCCGGGCGCTCCACGCGGGTGTAGTTCTGCGGTGCCTGGGCGAGGTCGTGTTCCGTGCCCTGCACAAGATAATCCGGGTGATCTTCGATCCAGGGATGACCGAGCCCCATGTGATTGGGGACGAAGTCCAGCATCAGCTTGAGACCTCGCTCGCGGAGCCGCTCGCGCAGGCGCGCGAGGGCATCGTCGCCGCCCAGCGCCTGATGGACGGTGTAGCCGGTGATCGCGAACCCGGAACCGCCGATGTCTTCCTCCCGCAGATCCGGGAGTGTCTCCTGAAACTCGTGTCGCCACTCGGGATTATTGCGCGACACCTGTTGCGCGCCCGGGCCGGTCTGCCAGACGCTGAGCAGCCAGATCCAGTCGAACCCCAGTTCGGCCAGGCGGTCCAATTCCGCGTCGGGAATGTCGTCCAGAGTCGCGGGCCGGCCCAGGGTGCCGGACAACTCGGTCAGCCAGACACGCGTGTTGATCTGGTACAGGGAAGGATAATGTCGGTCTTGCATCTCAAGGTGTTCCGTTGATCGGCTCAAATGCGGCCGTCTTCCCCCCTTCCAAAGCCCGTTGCGCATCCAGAAAGCCGTAGAGTTGGATGAACTTGGCCACCAGCCCGGTCCAGCCCGTTTGATGGCTCGCCCCCAGCCCGGCACCGTTGTCGCCGTGGAAATACTCGTAGAACAGGATGTGGTCGCGCCAGTGGGGATCGGATTGGAACTTCTCCGTGCCGCCATAGACCGGACGCCGCCCCTGTTGGTCGCGGAGGAAGATCCGGGTGAGCCGATCGGCAATCTCCTTGCTCACCTCGAACAGGTTCATCATCCTGCCGGAACCCGTGGGACATTCGATCTTGAAGCTGTCGCCGTAGTACAGGTAGAAGTTCAGTAGCGCGCGGATGATCATGGCATTGACCGGCATCCAGATCGGGCCGCGCCAGTTGGAATTCCCGCCGAACATCCCCGAGTTCGACTCGGCCGGCAGGTAGTCCACGCGATATTCCTGGCCAGCGACATAAAAGGCATAGGGATGCTGCTCGTGGAACTTCGAGACGGAGCGGATGCCGTACGGGCTGAGAAACTCGTTTTCGTCGAGCATCGTCGCCAGGATCCGGCGGAGGCGATCCGGGGTGACCAGCGCCAGGAGCCCCCGATCCGCCACGCCTTGATGGCCTGGACCGGTGGGATGGATCGACGCGAAGAGTTCCGGAATTCTGTGCATCCGTTCCAGGATCTGGGCCATGGCCCGCGGAACGCGCTCCCGCTGCCAGGCTTCGACGACGGTTGTGGCGCACAGGGGTAGCAAGCCCACCATCGACCTCACCTTGAGCCGCGTAGTGCTGCCGTCGGGAAGCACCAACACGTCGTAATAGAAACCGTCCTCCTCATCCCACATGGCACTGGGCCCCGGCCGGTTGATGGCCGTGGCGATGTAGTTGAAGTGCTCGGCGAACTTCACGACCATGTCCTCATAACTGCGGTCATGGGCGGCGATTTCGATGGCGAGTTCGGCCATGTTCTGGCTGAACAGCGCCATCCACGCCGTGCCGTCCGCCTGTTCCAGGTGACCTCCCGTGGGCAGAGGGGCGCTGCGGTCAAACACGCCGATGTTGTCCAGGCCGAGGAACCCTCCCTCAAATACGTTCTTGCCGAAACGGTCTTTGCGGTTCGCCCACCAGGTGAAGTTCAGCACGAGCTTATTGAAGGCCGACTTAAGGAATGCCAGATCTGTTTCGCCGCGCAGGGCCTGCTCGGTGCGATGCAGGAACAGGGTCGCCCAGGCGTGGACCGGCGGGTTCACATCGCTGAAATTCCACTCGTAGGCGGGGATTTGGCCGCCGGGATGCAGGTACACTCCCCGCAACATCAACTCCAATTGCTGTTTGGCGAAGTCGGGATCCACGATCGCCAACGGCAGCGTGTGAAACGCCAGGTCCCAGGCCGCATACCAGGGATACTCCCACTTGTCGGGCATGGAGATCACGTCCCTGTTGAGCAGGTGGAACCACTCCGAGTTTCGAGACATCCGGTATCCAGAATGGAGCGGGTTGGAGTGGTGCTCGTCCAGCCAGTTGTCGCCGTCAAAGAAGAAGAACTGCTTGCTCCAGAGCATGCCGGCCAGCGCCTGCCGCATCACGCTCGCCTCGTCCTGGCTCGCAGACGGCGGCGTAACCGACTGGTAGAACTCGTCGGCTTCGCGAAGCCTGTCCGCGAACACGGCATCGAATTGCTCGGCAAACGGCTCACCCTTCTGATCGGGGGACGTGCGGCAGAGCCGCAGACGAATCACCTGGCTCTGACCGGCCTCAACGTGGAGCTGATAGTGCGCTGCGACCTTGGTACCCTGCTTCACAGGATTCACCGCGTCCGAGTTGCCCTGTACCACGCAGTCGTGGATGCCATCCTTGACGTACGGGCTCTCATTGGCGTGCCCCGGAAACAGCCGCTGATGGTTGGTTTCGTTCTCAGTGAAGAGCAGCGCCACCTCGCCTCCGCACGACAGCGCGAATTCCCCCAGCTCCGGATGCGTCGCCGCGACCGCGGTGACGCCTGCCGGCGCCTCGATCTGCTTGAGGTTCGGCTTCTGGGCGACGCGGTTCGATGCGGCGATCCAGGATGACCAGTTGTTGCGGAACCAGAGCGTGGGGAGCAGATGCAGTGTGGCCGCGTCGGGACCCCGGTTGGCTGCCGTGATCCGCACCAACATGTCTTCCGGACCGGCCTTGGCGTACTCCACGATGACGTCGAAGTACCGGTCTTCATTAAACACCCCGCTGTCGAGCAGTTCAAACTCGAACTCGTTGCGACTGCGCCGACGGTTCGTCTCCACCAGGTCGGCGTAGGGGAAGGCCGCCTGCGGGTATTTGTACAGGTACTTCATGTAGGAGTGCGTCGGCGTGCTGTCGAGGTAGAAGTAGTACTCCTTCACATCCTCGCCGTGATTTCCCTCACTGTTGGTCAATCCGAAGAGCCGCTCCTTGAGGATCGCGTCCTTGCCGTTCCACATCGCCAGTGCGAAGCAGAGTAGCTGTTGGTCATCGGAGATGCCCGCGATGCCGTCCTCGCCCCAACGGTACGCGCGCGAACGGGCATGATCATGGGTGAAGAAGTTCCAGGCATCGCCGTTTTCGCTGTAGTCCTCGCGCACGGTGCCCCACTGCCGTTCGCTCAGGTAGGGGCCCCACTTCTTCCAGGCCGCCTTCTGCTCCCGCGCTTCGTTCAGACGGATCTGTTCTGGCGTCATGTTCACACCTGTTTCTGGTTCACACGTCTACAGCGAGGGCGGCGCGTTGGTCGGGGGGAAGAGCAGGCGACGCGCCGATTGGGCGGAACGACCGGGTTACCCTCTTTTGGCCCGTAACCCCACCAGCAAATATAGGGCGCTGAGGATGGTGCATGCGCATGAAGTCCAGGACGGCAATCGGGAACCAGGTACAGGCCGGTTTCACCCATCACGGTTGCCACGCCTGGGCAGTTACGTGTCGCTACAAACAGACGAACCGCTACCGCATGTCACCTCCTCGTCGCGCGATGACGTCTCACTGCGATTGTGTGATGCCGGGAATGCCAAATCCTGGGGTGGCCGGGGACGAGCGCAGCGAGCTCCCGGAACGCCGAACGCTGGGGGCTCACTTCGTTCGTCCCCAGCCACCCGCCGCCGAACGCTGGGGGCTCACTTCGTTCGTCCCCAGCCACCCGCCGCCGAACGCTGGGGGCTCACTTCGTTCGTCCCCAGCCACCCGCCGGGACCAGTGGCGCAACAACCGGGGTGAGCGGCGCGACGAGATCCGCAACCAGGTCGAGGAGAACCACCCGCGACTGGACTTCTGGACGGACCACCCCCGCTGGGCTGCCCGCCGCATCACCCGCCTCTATCGATGGGTCACCTGGGCGGGGATTGCCGGTTGGGTCGGTTACGGGTGGACGGACCTCTACCCCTACTACTACGGCGAGAACCTCTACTACGCGGATGACTCGGTGTGGGCGTTTTGTTCTCGGTTGTTGTGGGGCGTTGGGTGAGGCGATGACGCCGGGCAGTCGTCTCAAGGCACTGCCGCACGGCGTCTGAGTCATTTGGCAGGGGGTAAGATCTGTCCAGCTCGGGGCAGGGTATCGCGCGGAGGATCGATGCCGTACGCTATGGCGGCGCGTCGCGTGACGGTGCGGCGCGGGGGATGACGGCGGAGCGCGGCGGATGCCATTATCGAGTCTCGAGAATCTGCGACGGGCGGGCCACCGGATCGTGGACTTGATTGTGGACTACTGGGAGGGGGTCGAGCGTCGGCGCGTGGCGCCGGGTCAGCCGCTGGAGTCGGTCTTTGCGCGATTCGCTCAGACGTTGAGCGACGAGGGGGTCGGGCTCGACGGCGCGGTCGCCGAGTTGCGCGAGGTGTTGGACGCCAGCATGGCCATGTCCCACCCGCTGTATCTTGGGCTGGTCAATTCGTCGCCGTTGCCCGAGGCGGCATTGGCCGATCTGGTGGTCTCGGCAGTGGACAACAACGGCGGGGCCTCGCATCAGGGACCGGCCAACGCGGCGGCCGAGCGGGAACTGCTGCGATGGCTTTCGGATCGGTTGGGCTACGCCGGAGAGGGGCTCGTCTTGCCGGGCGGCAGCTATGCCATGGTGCAGGCGCTGTATCTGGCCAAGGCCGTGCATTTTCCGCAGTGGCTCCAGCGCGGTCCGCAGGCGCTGGCTGGTGCACCGCGCATCTATACCTCGGCGGCCACGCACTTCTCTGTGGCTCGCGCGGCCAAGGTGATCGGGTTGGGCGAATCAGGGCTGGCCGCGGTCCCGTGCACGGCGCGCGGCGCCATGTGTGCGGCGGCCCTTGCCGCCAGGATGCGGGAGGACCGCGTGGCGGGTCACCATCCGTGGGTGGTGGTGGCCACCGTGGGCTCGACGGGAACCGGCGCGATTGACCCGTTGGACGAGCTGGCGGAACTGTGCGACACGTTCGGCGCCTGGCTGCATGTGGATGCCTGTTATGGCGGCGCCGCGGCGCTGATCGCGGACCGCCGGCCGCGCTTTCAAGGCATGCTCCGGGCGGATTCGCTGTGCATCGACCTGCACAAGTGGTTCTTCATGCCGCTGACCGCCGGTGTGCTGCTGACTCGCCATGCGGACTCTGTGCGCGAGGCGTTTGACGTGGCGGCAAGTTACATTCCCGCCACCGCTCTCGTGGAAGCCTATTGCCGCGGCCTGCCGACGTCCCGACGCGCCTCGGGACTGGCTGCCTGGTTCGGATTGCGCAGCGTGGGCTGGCAGACGATCGAGGAGGCGATTGAGCGGAACATCCGGTTGACGCGGCGACTCGAGCAGTTGCTGCAGCAGCGCGGGTTTCGGGTCATGGCCGATGGCGAACTCTCGATCGCCTGCGCTCGGTGGGAACCGCCGGGATGGGAGGCCACGCGTTTGGATGCGCTGCAGCAGGCCATTGCGGCGGACATCTGTCGTGGGGGCGCGGCGTGGTTTGCGACCACCAGCCAGGCGGACGAGGTCTGGCTGCGCTTCAACCTCGTCAATCTGCACACCCGCGACGAACATATCGAGCGACTTGCGGAACTGGTGCTCTGCACGGCCCAACGGCTGTCCGCCGACAGTCAGCCCCCCGTCACGGCGCCGACAGGGTGATGCCGGGCGGTTGAGACAGAGTGCCGGATGACGTCACCACAGTCGCCGCCCGTCGGCGACGGTTGCCGGACCGTTCCGAAACTCCGGGCCGGCTGTGGGGTTCGATCACCGGTCTCCGGTGCGCTTACCGGGGGCCTCCACTCAGCCGCCGGGTGCCTTGTGTGCCCGGCGGCGTCTTGTCACAATTTTCTGCCGGGCACATCGGGTGGAGGACCGTGACATGAAATGGTCGACTTGCCTCGTGACGGTGTGGTGTGTGGGCATCGGGGGTGCCGGGGCGGTGGAGCCCACAGCCGACCGTGCGCCGCTGCGCCTGCTGCGCTGCCCGACGTCGGACGGCAGCGTCCTGGAGTCCTGGCAAGTGGCGTCGCGCACCACGCTCTTGACGCTGCTGCAGATCGACGATCTCGCGGTGGGCAGTCCGTGTGATGCCGCCGGTCGCCGTGCGATGCCGCTGCACGAGCGGACGATCGACACCCGTGTGCGCGACGAATTCACGTGGCACGTGGTCGAGATCGATGCGCGGCCTGACCGCCGCATCACGGTCAACGTCACGATTCCCCGCGATGCGCGTGCCGGTACGTGCCCGGCGGTGATCTGTATTCACGGGCATGGAGGCCATCGCGACGTCGTCTACGACGAGACGACGGTGTATCACGGCTTCGCCCTGCCGCTGGCGCGACGCGGGTGCGTCACACTCAGCACGGATGTGGGGCAGCATGACGTCCAAGACGCGCAGCGGACGCTCATGGGCGAACGGTTGTGGGATCTGATGCGTGTCGTGGACCTGGCCGTCATGCGCGAGGAAGTCGATCCGCGCCGGATCGGCTGCGCGGGACTGTCGCTCGGAGGCGAGATGGCCATGTGGCTCGGTGCGCTCGACCCGCGGATTGCCGCGACCGTCAGCTCCGGGTTCCTCACGACCATGGAGAACATGCGGGTGGGGCACTGCATGTGCTGGGATTTCCCCGGTCTGCAGCGGCGGTACGAATTCGCCGACATCTACAGCCTCATTGCGCCGCGGGCGCTGCAGTGTCAGAACGGGCAGCAGGAGCGGCTGCCGGGCGGATTCCCGGTCGAACTGGCCGAACAGGCGATGTCCGAGATCCGGGCGGCCTACTGCGCGCTAGGTGCGGAGGACGCGGTCGAGTTGAGCATCCATCCGGGCGGGCACGAATTCGACGTGGCGGCCGCCCTGCGGTTCTTCGACGCGCGGCTCGCGAAGTGATCCCGCGGATGCATCCGAATCAGATGCGGGCAGCTGATCTCGTGCCGGGCGGCCAGTCACTGCGGATCGGCCAGCTGGGGTGTGGCGATCAGGGCCGGTTCCCCGAGTTTCGGCTCGACCGGATGATAGCGGCGCTCGTGTGCGTCGGCCCGCTGACGGAAGTAGCGGCGGAGTGTCAAGTTCAGGCCGAGGCAGATTGCGAGTCCAGGTGCACCGAACTTGTACACGGTCATGGCCACGCCACCGCAGGACACGGCGGCAATCACGGGGGCAAGGAACCAGCACGTGACAACCCAGATGGCGCGTCCGACTTTGAGGTCCGCATCGCCGCGGACAAAGACGCGATCGGAGAAGCCCGTGCCCAACACTGCGGCGAACGCGACGTACGTCGTTGATACCGGCAGTCCGCGGCCGGAGGCGAAGGCAATCACACTCGCCCCCACGCCAGTAATGACCGAAGCGCGCAACGCATCGTAGTGGACCTTTTTGCCGTCATCGGTCAGTTCCGGTTCCGGAGCCAGCGGCACGGCATCACGGTGGATTCCGAGGACACGGCGGGCAAGTGCACGACACCAGCCCGGAGCGTAAAGCGCGACATGGTCGAACTGGCTGCCCGTGTTGACTTCCGCGCGCGTAACACGCTGCGCATACGTGGTGAACATCCCTGCGGCCATCAGCAACCCACAGGCTAACAGGCCCCAGACAGGCAACGGGATCTGCGTGGCCACGTCGGCCAGATTGGTGGCCGCGCCACCGTGCCGCCACAGCGTCAGGCCGGCCAGACCCGGTGAGGCGGCGTTGGCGAGGTCGTTCTGGCCAAACGCGAAAGCCATGCACACCATGCCACATACGGCCGTGACCGGAAACAAATACTGGTAGAAATGCCGATGGGTCACCACGAGCAGCAGATGCGTCAGGAGGGTAAAAAAACCCCACAACACCAGCAGCACGAACCACTCGCCGTAGAGTTCGAACACCTCGCCCCGGATCCACTGAACGATCGCCACGTTCTTGAGGCCCTTGAAGACCATGAACCACGTCAGCCAGGTGAACATGGCGCCGGCGATCCACGGGCCGTGCAACAGGATGGTCTCGCGGTCCTTCGTCTTGTCGCGGATCGCGCCGCGGAACACACGCATGATCAGGAACGACGCTAATCCTGTAATGCCAATCGACATTACAATGCCGGCAATCACCTCGCCCACTTTCGACCACATCACGTTTTCGGGTCCGCTCAGGACGAATGCGGCACCCAAGAGCGAAAACACCAGACACGCCGTCGTGCTGACGGGCATGCCGAACCCCGAAAACGCATACAACAGCACCGTGTCGACAAAGTACACGCTCACGTAGATGGCCATCGCCGATTGCACGGTCACGACTCTCGGATCGAAGATCCCTTTGCGCGCGGTCTCCATGACCGGCGACGAGCAGATTGCGCCCAATACGACCGCCACCGCGGCGATCCGCACCGCCGTACGCCGCTTGAGCACACGGGCGCCGAAGACCGCATTCACAAGATTGGCGGCGTCGTTGCGACCCACCTCGACGCAGTCCCAGACCAACATGCCCAAACCGACCAGGGCGGCCAACGCGACGAAATCGGGCATCACAACACCGGTCTCCGCTCGAACGCCGGTACGGTGCGCCGAGATCCCCGGGGACAGTCCGTGCTTGCTCAGCACCGCGCCGCAGCGTTGCGAGAAGCAGCATCCACGACGGTGCGTCCGCGGTCAAGCAGTCGAGCACAGAGCGGGGGGATGGCGAGCGGACCGGAGAACAGTCCGCGCCCCCATTTTTCTGTCCCCCATTTTCCAGTCTCCTCCGCCTCGGTCCCTGGCACTCCTGCCCCACGCGGGTAAAATGGGCCCATGCGCATGATCGCCCTGCAGTCCGGGAGCAATGGCAACTGCATTTTTGTCCAGGCGCGCGGCGTGCGGCTGTTGATCGACGCCGGCATCGCGGGGATTCAGGTGCAGGAGCGGCTGTCGGCCTTGGCCGTCGATCCCGCCGAAATCGACGCGCTGCTGATTTCGCACGATCACAGCGATCACGTGCGGTGCATGGGGGTGTACCATCGCAAGTTCGGGATACCGGTGTATGTGACCGAGCGGACGCTGCTGGAAGCGCGGCGGCGCGTGAAGCTCGGTACGATCGACGACGTCCGCTGTTTTCGTTCGGGCGAGTCGTTCCGCCTGGGCGGCGTGACGGTGGAGACGATTCCGACGCCGCACGACAGTGTCGACGGTGTGGGGTTTGTGCTGGACGATGGCCAGTGCCGGCTGGGAATCCTGACCGATCTCGGGCACGCCTTTGCCGGGCTGGAGGACGTGCTGAGTTCGCTGGACGCCGTGCTGTTGGAAAGCAACTACGATCCCCAGATGCTGGAGACGGGCCCGTATCCCGTGTTTTTGAAGGAGCGCATTCGCGGCCCGCACGGACACTTGTCGAACGACGAATCGGCGGCGCTGCTGAGCCGAGCGTTCCGGCGGCGGCTCCAGTGGGCCTGCCTGGGGCATCTGTCGGAGCACAACAACGATCCGGCGTTGGCGTTGGCGACGCACCGCGCGGTGCTGGGTGGTGGCCGTTCGTTGGCACTGGCCAGCCGGTATGAGGCGTCCGCGGTGCTGGAGGTGTGAGCGGGCCGATCACGGGCGGCTGCGCATCAGCCACGCGACCGTGTCTCCCTGGGCATTGCGTGCGACGCCGACAATCACCGTGGCGTCATCGGAAATCCCACGTGCTTCGCGTAACTGCCAGCCGGCCATCTTCGCGGGGTCGTGCACGAGGGACTGCAGGGGCTGCATGCCGCGCTCCGCTGTCCACAGAAACGCTTCCGGCCCGTTGGGCCCGTCACCCTGGCCGACAATCGTGCGGCCGTCGCCCGTCACGGCGAACGCGGCGCTGGCGAAATCACCTCCGGGGAGATCCCCCAGACCCGTCAGGCCGTCTTCGGCGGACCACCGAAATGCTTCGTTGCCCTGCTGCGAGTGCGATTGACCGACGATGACCGACCCGTCCCGCGACACCCCTTTGGCAACGCTCAGGTAGCGGCCGCCTTGCAGGTCCCCGATCGCCAGCATGCCGGTCTCGGCGGTCCAGCGGAACGCCTCGGTGCCCGCATCGTTGCGGCTGCAGCCGACGATGGTTTGGCCATCGAGGCTCACGGCCAGCGCCGAGCTGTCCTCGCGGCCGCCCGGCAGATCGCCCAGCGACACCATTCCTTCGCCGGCTGTCCAGCGAAACGCCAACGTGTTCTGGCGCGAGCTGCTGGCTCCCACTATGACCGTGCCATCACCCGACACCGCGTTCGCCACACTGGTATCGTGTTGCGGCAGCGTGCCCAGGCCGGCCATCCCGGTCGCGGCGGTCCACCGGAAAGCCTGACGCCCCTGAGGCGACTGCGTCTCGCCTGCTACGACCGACCCGTGCAGCGACACGCCCCGCGCCGAGCTCGCGAATTCGGTCTCGGCCGTCGAGAGCGCACCGAGGCCCGTCATCGGACCGGGGGCACGCCACAGAAACGCTTCCGGACCGCGCGTGACGCCCAGCCCGACGGACGAGAAGCTCTCGCCAACCACCGCCGTTCCGTCGCGCGAAACCGACCAGGCCTGGCTGGACTTGCCGAACTCGCCCGTGCCGCGCAGGTCACCCAGCTCCAGCAGATCGTACTCCACTGCCGTGGCGGCCTGCAGAGATGATAACACGACCGCCAGCATCGCCACCGTTCGTCGCATGCACGCATTCATCACCGGTTCATGCTGATCCCCCACGGCTGGCCTGTCAACAGGACGCACCGGGCGGGTCCGCGGGCTACCACTCCAGACCGAGTGTCAGGCCGTGCAGCCACAGGGTTGAGTCGTTCAGGGTGGCCGCGGGGCGCGGGAGCCCAGTGAGTTCCCCACCGTTGAGCTGCGAGGGGTTGACCGTGAGGTCGAGCTGATCCCCGGTGCGCGCCACGCGATCGACGACCAGCAGCGAATAGCCGACGGTGAAAATCAGGTGTCGCGTCATCTGCCGCCGGAGCTTCAGGCTTAGTTCCGGCGCCGCCGTGAAGCAGGTGGAGCGACGACGCCCGAGGTTGGTCGGCAGGGCCAGCAGGCCGCCGGGCTGCCACAGGACGTCGTCGTCCGGCGTTTGCGTGACCGTCTCGCCGTCGATCGACACGATGCGGGAAAGTCCGCCCACGGCGACTTTGGTCACGATCTCCAGCGTCCAGCCGTGCGTGTGGGTCCACCACTGCAGGCCAAGGTCGCCGCCGTGGAACTCGTTCCACGTCTCGAAGCGATCCGAGAGATCCAGCAGCGTGTCGGACGGGATAGGGCTGTTCAGTTCAGTGACGACGAGCACCGAGCGGGCCGAAAGCTCTTCGCGCAGCCGCAGGTACCGGTACCCGGCCAGCCATTCGATGCGCCCGGCCTCGCCACTCACCCATCCCCGTCGAACGGCCACGCCGGCCGCCTGAAAATCGCTCGAGGTCTCAATCCCCACGGCGCCCGCGGTGACGCCCGGATAGGAAACCAGCAGCGCGTCGGGGAGGCCGAGCTCGGCATTGAAGAAGGGCCGCGCGAGTATCGCCTCGTTACCGGTGTCGGCTCCGAAGTCGCCCGACGACTGCCCGTCGCCGAGCCACAGATAGTCGCCCTGGAGTTCACAGTCCATCAGTGCGTCGAACCAGTGTCCGAGTCGGACACCCAAGGCCGTACGAAATCCCCCGCGCGCCTGGTCGTCGACCCGCTCAGAACCAAACAGCACTTGTGTGCCGGGTGCACCCAGCACGCCCGCTTCGTCGCGCGGTGTGCCCGGCTCACTGGACGTCACCAAGGGCGGAAGGGGGTTCCCACGCAGCCACCAGAGGAGGTATTCCGCCTGCACCCAGATCGGACTGGTATTGGCGTAGACGCTGCCGGTGTACAGATCCCAGTCACTGACTGTGCGGGGCGGCCGCGTGCGGATCACGGGATCCGTGTCGGGAGGAGAGTCACGGACAACACCAGTCGCCGCCAGCGGGTCTGCTAGCATCGGTGCTGCTGGCTGGGCCGTTGCGCGTGCGAGACCGAGCACGCTGATCAGCAGCGCGGCAAACACCGGGTTGCATACCCATCGAATCGTCATGCTGCGAGCTGCCGGAACAAGGCCATCCGATCGCCTGTGAGTGTCTGATGCCCGAGTGTCTGATGCCCGCGGTGCCCGCGCTGACGCGAAGGGTCGAATGCCCCGCATGGTCGGCGACAGGGCGCGTAGAGCCACCCGACGTCACCTAGTTATCGGAGTTCCGATTGCGCAAGCTTTGTCGATTTTTGCGAGATTGCCGCACGCTACCGTGCAGGGCGCCAGCGGGCGGGTTGGGTCGGGGGAGCCCGCATGGCGACGGGGGAGCGGCGCGTTCCCTGGTATTTGCCCGACTGGTGGATGATCGTGCACCACTCAATGGACAGGAACGGCTGCAGTTGCTCGATGCCGGCGGGGGTGATCGGCGTGTCCAGGAGGAACAACAGCCGGAGCTGTTCCATCTGCTGGAGCGACTCGATCGCGCCGTCATCGACGGCCGTGTTGCCCAGATAGAGTTTCTGGATGGTCTTCAGTCCCGCAATGGTCTCCAGCGCCTCGTTCGTAATGGCGGTGCTGTTGAGTATCAAGGTGTGGAGATTCGGGTAGTTCGTCAGGTTGGCGATGCCGACGTCCGTGATCCGGGTTTGGCTCAGGTCAAGCTGCTCCAGCCTGGTCAAACCGGCGAGCATGTCCAGTCCGGCGTCGGTGATATTGGTGTTGAGGACGAGTGTGCGGAGCTTGGGCAGCTGGCCGACGTGCTGCAGCGCGGCATCGCTCACGCGGTCTCCGGTCACGCTCAACAGTTCCAGGTCGGGCAGTGCGGTCAATGGTGCCAGGCCGTTGTTGGTCAACTGGCTGCGCGGCTCGGCCACCACGACGACGGCACGCAGACCAGGCAGGCGACTGGCCAGGGCCAGTGCGTGATCGTTGGCATCGTTTCCCTTGAGGCTTACCGCGACGATGCGGTTCTTCTTGTTCCATGACAGGCGAGCGCCGGGCAAACGCGTGAGGCGGGCGGCGGCGGCGCGTTCAGCGGCGGTGAGCGGGTGGTCCACTTGGATGTCGTCGATCGGCTGGACGTCGGCCATCGGCTCGTCGATGACCTGGGGGCGCGCGACGTTGGCGCACCAAGGAAGGCCCAGCAGACACACGAGCAGATGGCAGAAGGCCCGACGCATGACGCGGCTCCCGAATTCCCTTGATGCAACTACAGAGTAGTGTCGGCTGGTCGGCCCGAGCACGAACAGCACGGCGTCGTCACTCTGGCCGGGGAACCAGCCCTGTGGGATGCGATTACGCGGCGCATGCCGATTGTAGCGACGCAGGCGAAGCGGCGTGGTCTGCCGCAAGAGGCAATCAGTTCACCTGGAAAGCCAGGCAAGATACGAAGATCTTGTTGACCAGGACGACGGCATGCACGTGGCTGGCGGCGTCGGGAGACTCTTCGTGAAATCGCGCGGAGGTGACCGGGAAGAACGCCCCGGACTCCAGGGTCAGATACGCCTGCGGGTCGGGGGACGACTTCACGTGGATCCGGCCCTCGACCAGGATCGTGGGGAGCGTGAGGACGATGTCGAAAGTTCTGCGGGCCTGTGCCGCGAAAAAGACCTTCGTTTCGTTCGGCCGGTCCTCGCCGACCAGTTGGACCAGTTGGATGCTGTCCTTGGCCATCACGCAGCTGCGGAGCTGCGCGATCACGGTCCCCGACATGCGCGGGCAGATGCGGGCGTTGTCGAGTTTGAGGAACCGGGTGGTCTGGTCGTTCAGGACATCGAGGATCCGACCAGTGCCGGTCGTGACGGAGCCGTGCACGTCGAACTGGTTGGAGACAAACACGACATCCGCAGTGTACTTGCTCACGGTTGTCACCTTGTGCGATTGCGATGGCGAGTCAGGCACGCCTCGGGGATGGCATCGGCAATCCAGGTCAGCGCCATGAGCGCGCCTTGGCGGGGGGGGGCTGGTCGCGCGAGGGCCTACAATCGGGAGTCGGGTTGTAGTGGTTTGCGGGGATGGGACGCGGCTGCGCGATGCGCGTGGGACACGGACTTCGGCCGCCCAGAGCGTACGGTGCTCCCCTGCGGGGGACTGTCCGTGACCTAGACTTGCGGGGACGCGTGCACGTTCCGGCGCAGCATGCGCCTGTGCACGATGTGGCTGGTTCACAACACGGGGATGCGTGACCATGACCGTCTTGGAAAACACCGCGACGGGCGGCAGCCTGTTGGCCGCGATTCTCTCGGACGAGACCTTCGTGCCGGCCGAGCCCGGCTCGATTGAGGAGACGGGCCTCTCGAGCTCGCTGGTCGAGGCGCTGATCTGCAAGTACGTGCTGGTGGTCGGTTCCGCCAGCGGCCGGCAGATTGCCGAACAGGTCTGCCTGCCGTTGGGCACGCTGGAAGGGGTCTTTCGTGCGTTGCGGCAGCGGCAGATCCTCGTGCATTCGGCCGCGGCCCAGATGAACGATTACTACTACATGCTCACGGAGCAGGGGCGCCAGTGGGCGCAGCGGTTGATGGAGTCGTGTGCCTACGTGGGCGCCGCACCCGTGCCGCTGGTAGACTACGTCGTTTCGGTCGAGGCACAGACAATTCGGGCTGAGGCTCCCAAGCAGCACCACTTGGCCAAGGCCTTCGCGGACATCTCGATCGAGTCCGATCTGCTCGATCAGCTGGGGCCCGCGATCAACTCGGGAGCAGGTCTGTTTCTCTACGGCGCGCCGGGCAACGGCAAGACGACGCTGGCGGCGCGGATCACGATGTGCTTCGGCCAGGACATCTGGATCCCCAAGACACTGACGGAAGATGGTCAGTTGATCAAGCTCTATGACGCGGCCTATCATCGGGCCGAAGTCACGAACGAGAAGAGCCTGCTCAAGAATACCGACCACGATCGGCGCTGGATCAAGATCCGCCGCCCGACCGTGATCGTCGGCGGCGAACTGACCCTGGATTCGCTCGAGATCCGCCACGATCCGGTGAGCAACGTCAGCGAGGCCCCGCTGCAGCTCAAGAGCAATTGCGGTTGCCTGTTGATCGACGATTTCGGCCGGCAGCGGATCGAGCCGACGCAGCTGCTCAATCGCTGGATCATCCCGCTGGAGAACCGTCAGGACTTCTTGACGATCGCCACGGGCAAGAAGATCCAGGTGCCGTTTGAACAATTGATCATCTTCTCGACGAACCTCGATCCGACCGATCTGGCGGACGAAGCGTTTCTGCGGCGCATTCCGTACAAGATCGAAGTCCAGGATCCGTCCATGGAGGAATTCCATCGGCTCTTCGAGAGCCTCTGCCGGTCGTTTCATTGCGAGTACCGGCGGGACGTTGTGGACGCGCTGGTGCGGCACCATTACCAGCCCTATCGGCGGCCCGTGCGGCGTTGCCACCCCCGGGACCTGCTGCTGCAGATTCGCAACTACTGTGCGTACCACGATCTGCCGCTGGAGATGACCAACGAGCATTTTGATCGGGTCGTGCGGAGCTACTTCACCGCCCTTTCGGGGATGGGTGACGCCCCGGTCGCTGCGGCCTTACCGGCGGCGGCAGAGGCCGCCGACAACTACGGAGTCACGGAGCGGCTGGCCGGGGAATAAACGGAATTGCGCCCGTTTCCGGGTGCCACGCGGGAGCGCCCCCAGGGCCGGTCGGTCAGCACGCGTCGGGGATCACCAGGTACTGGCTGCGCGATGAATACGGCTGGTCCGGGGCGAAGCTGTTGACGTGCATCGGTTCGCTCAGCGCGGCCAATCCGCTGCGGTAGACGATCCCCAGCGGGCGGTCGTGCCGCACGACCACGACGGCGTGACTGGACGGCTGGTCCGACATGAAGAATTCCATGAGCGCCGCGAAACTCTCGTTTTCCGGGACGGTCTCCACGTCCTGCAACATCAGTTCGGCGACCGTCACCTTCTTGCCCTTGCGGGCGTTCGGTTCGGGCAGCTGATCGCTGCTGATCAGCCCGAGCAGGCAGCCGTGGCGGTCGACGACCGGCAGTTCGGAGAGGCGCGACTGGTCGAGCATTTCGGCCACGTCATTGATGTCCTGTTCGGGCAGCGCGACGACGGGGCAGGGCACCATGACATCGCGGGCCACCGTGTTTTCAAACAAGCGTCCCTGGCGTGCCAGATCCTCCCACTCGCGCGTCTCCCCTTCGAACTGCCCGCAGCGAGCCACGCAGTTGCGGCCGGACGACTTGGCCGTCCGCACGGCATCTTCGGCCCGCCGAATCAGCTCCTCGGCTGAAGAAATCCCGTGCATGGTGCCGGCGACGCCCAGGCTGGCGGTGACGCTGACACTGGCGTGTTTGAGCGGAATCTCAAGATGCGTGATCGCCTGTCGGACCGTTTCGGCCCAGGCCAGCGCCTGGGCGTCAGACGCGTCGGGCAGCAGGGCGGCGAACCGGCCGGCGCCGAAGCTGGCCACGTACTTGCATTCGCCGGCCATCCCCTTGATGTGGCTGGCCACACCCCGCAGGATCTCATCCGCAGCGCTGCCGCCGTGGAGGTAGTTCAGATGGCCCAGGAAATCCAGGTCGATCACGATGCAGGACATTTCGCGGTCGTCGGCGCTGGCCAGCTCGCTCTGCAGCCGGTCGCGAAACGCGGAGTAGCTGAGCAGGCCCGTCGTCTGATCGACGGCGGACTGTTCCCGCATCCGCCGCTCGTATTCGATGACCCGCGCGCCGGAGCGGAGTCGCGCCAGCAGCTCACCGAAGACAAGGGGCTTGGCCAGAAAATCATCTACGCCGGCCACCATGGCGTCGGTGAGCCGGTTGGGTTGGGCATCGCGCAGCATCAGGAACGTGTAGGAATAACCCTTGCGGCTCTTGGCAAACACTTGTCGGCACTGTTCCATGCTCAGGTTGTCACCATCGACGATCAGGAAGTCGGGGGGGGCTGCCTTGCAGATGGAGATTGCCTGGCGCACGTCGGTCACAGCGTCGACATCGAAACTGAAGGCGGTGAGGAACCGCGTGAGGCGACGCAGGATCTTGCGATCTTCCGCGACAATCATAATGCGAAATGGTCTGGAATTCATGGCACTGCTGCTGCCTTCCTCGTCGACCCCTGCCAAGTCGTGCCGCGACCCGGCGGACTCCAAGCAGTGGGTGCATGGATGATGTGCGATGGAACATCCATGACAACTCTACGTCATCGCGCCCCCGGAGGTGGCGAAAATCCGCGGGCGCGGCAAGTGCGGCGGCCGCACGCCGCCGGGGAACCCTCGGTGGCCCGGGGGGGGGCCGGTTGTGCCGGCCGGTCCGTCCGTGCCGCGCTCACCGGCGCCCGCCGCAGGGTGCGCTGAGGCGATTTCGCCACAACGCGGGACGCGGCCGGGTGGTCCGACCCCCGCCCGCCGGATTCCGGTCGTGGACGATTGCAGGATGCTATGTTTTTACACAGCCAGACATTGTTTCCGCTGACCGTGTTCCCGCTTACCCGTAACGGCGACGGTGGCTTCACATCATGCGCACCCGAATCATGAACGATCCCACGGGAGGCACTCCGTGGTTTGAGTACTATCAGGTGGGCGGCAGTCGCCCGAGCAAGCAGGAGATCAGCGAGCTTCCCTGCGTCATCGGTCGCGACGAGTCGGCGGACTTCTGTGTCGAGTCGAGTCGTGTGTCCCGCAAGCATGTCGTACTCGACCGCCGCGACGGGCAGTTCGTGCTGCGCGATCTGGACAGCACGAACGGCACGTATGTCAACGGCAAACGGATCACGGAGACGATCCTGGCCGATGGCGATGTCGTCCTGCTGGCCGACTGCGAATTGACGTTCTTCAGCGGACAACCGGCGGAACGTTCCCTGGCCACCCAGGTCATGACGCAGCCGGTGTCCGAGTCCAAGACGGGCGGGCACGATCTGATCATGCAGGTGCGGCGACTGCACGAACAACTGACCCACCGCTCGTTCACCAACCATTTCCAGCCGATCTTCGAACTGGCGACCAACGAGGTCCACGGCTACGAGGCGATTCGCGAGACCGGGTGCCTGTCGGGCGAAAGCCGCCAGGCGGATGCGTTGATCGAAGGGACCGAGTGCCGACTGACCGAACGGATCATGCAGCAGCACCGGCTCTACGCCGCCGAGCAGGCCGTGCTGCTGGAAGACAGCACGAACCTGTTCTTTGCCCTGAAAGTGTCCGAGGTGAGCGCGGACTTTTTGCCCGAATCGCTGGATCGACTGGTCGACGCCGTTGCCGGCCGCCATCAGCTCGTGGCGGAGATCCCGGAGACCGCGGTGTGTGATATTCCCTATTTCCGGCAGTTCGTTGCGGACCTGCGGCAGCGCGAGATCCGCATCGCGTACGGGGGATTCTGCACGGGGCCGGGCCAGGTGGCCGAATGGCGGACCATGGCGCCGGATTACCTGAAGCTGGCCCCGGCCATGGTGCGGGGCATTCGGCGGGCGAGCGGCGGATGGCGGATGATTCAGTCGCTGATCGACGCGAGCCGCGACATTGGTTGCGATGTGGTGGCGGTGGGAGTCGAACACGAGTCGGATCTGCAGTGCCTGCGCGAGGCAGGCTGTCCGTACGCGCAGGGGAACTACCTGGGGCAGCCGGAGCCGATCACCGCGTTCGCGCGGCGCAAGTCGGCGGTCGTGGCACCCGCTCGCTAGACAGGATTCTCACGACCGGAGGAACACGGTGGCACTGCAAGCAATCACCTCAGCCGAGCCAATTCCCGGCTATCGGATCCGGGAGCGCATCGGAGCCGGCGGCTACGGTGAAGTGTGGACCGCCGACGCGCCGGGCGGCCTGGTCAAGGCCATCAAGTTCGTGTACGGCTTCCTGAACGAAGATCGGGCGTCGCGCGAACTCAAGGCCCTCAACCGCATCAAGACGGTCCGCCATCCGTTTCTGCTGTCCCTCGAACGCATCGAGGTCGTCGACGGGCAGCTGCTGATCGTCACCGAGCTGGCCGAGGCCAGTCTGAAGGATCGCTTCGACGCGTATCGCGCCAAGGAGGCGACGGGGATTCCGCGTGACGAGCTGTTGCGCTACATGCGCGACACGGCGGATGTGCTCGACTTCATGAACGAAGAGCACTCGCTGCAGCACCTGGACATCAAGCCCGAGAACCTGCTGCTGCTGGCCGGACGCGTGAAGGTGGCGGACTTCGGCCTGGTCAAGGACATCCATGACGCGACGGCGTCGCTCATGGGTGGGCTCACACCGCTCTATGCGCCCCCCGAGGTGTTTGACGGGCGTCCCTCGCGGCGGAGCGACCAGTACAGTCTGGCGATCGTCTACCAGGAGATGCTGACGGGCGAGCTGCCGTTCCCTGGCACGACGGCGATGCAGTTGGCGCGGCAGCACCTGCACGCCCGGCCGCGGCTGTCGGCGCTGCCCGAACACGACCAGGAGATCATTGCCCGCGCGCTGAGCAAGGCCCCCAACGATCGTTTCGCGAACTGCCGCGAGATGATCGACGCGCTGGATCGCGCGCCGCAGGAAGCGGCGGGGCGCAGCGCGGAGCGGGCGGACGTCAATCGCAGCCGGGACACGCTCCGCCGCCACAGCAGCGAGCGCAGTGCCGGCGTGGAGCCGCCCGGCGATGCCGGCTTCATCGCCCCCTCGTGGGCAGATGTGGATTCGGCCGTGCCGCGCGTCCAGGATGCGCCCGCCGTGACGGCCCTCCCACCGCTCGAAGTGCCCAATACGGTCCGCGTCGCCCACCCCACCGTGTTTGTGGGTGTCGGACGCTCGGCCGGGCGGATCCTCCTGCAGCTGCGACGGCGCCTGGCCGACCGCTTCGGGATGCTCGACAACCTCCCCGCCTTCCAGATGCTCCTGCTGGACACCGACTCCAAGGATCTCATGCAGCTGACGCAGAACCGGCATGGGTTCCGGCCGGACGAGCTGTTGGCGATGCCGTGGATCAGCCGGCGCTGGCTCTACAACATCCCGAAATCGCTCAAGACCGAGGGGCTGCGCCCCTTGGGGCGGTTGGCCTTCATCGATCACGCGGAGGACATCAGTCAGCGGTTGCGGCAGGCCCTGGTCGCCGCGACCGAACCGTCCGCGCTGACGCTCTCGCGGGAAACGACCGAGCTGCCGTTCCAGGAACACGACGTGCGCGTCGTGCTGATCGCATCGGTTTCCGGCGGAACCGGCAGCGGCGTGGTGGCCGACCTGGCGTTTCTGATCCGCCACCAGCTCGAGCAACTCGGCTTCGCCGGCGACAACCTCTACGCGGTGCTGACGCACTCCGTCGGGCGCAATCCGAGGGACAAGGAGCTGTCAGCCATCAACGCCTATGCCGCGCTGAGCGAACTGAACCATTTCGCGCGCTCCGATGGCGGCTATCCCGGAGAGCGGGCTTGCGGACTGCCGCCGTACAAGCATGCCGGGGACGTGCTCCGTCACACGTACCTGGTTGACCTGGGGGAAGGGCTCAGTGAGCAGGAGTTCGACGAGGCTGCCGAGAGGGTGGCGGCGTACCTGTACCTGGACGCAGCCACGTCGGCCGGCAACTTCTTCGCGGCCTGCCGCAGCGAATCGGAGGATGGGAGCGCCAGCGACATGTCATTGCGGACACTGGGACTCTACCAGTTCAGCTGTCTGCAGGATGACATTGTAGCGCTCGCCACGGACCACCTGTCGCGCTACGCGGTCGATCGCTGGCTGGTGGGGTCCGCCGTGTCGCTCGAACCGCCCGTGCTCAAACGCTCGGCGGCCCTCGTGGGCCGCACAACCGGTCCGAACCGGCAGGTTGAGTACCTGCATCTGCAGGTGCCGGCCGAGCGGTTCGCGGATGCCAATCGACTGGACTTCGACTCGCTGATCGAAGAGGTGTTCCGGTACATCGAGCACGAGTTGGGACAGTCGGTGACGGTGTTCTTCCAGCAGCAACTGGAGATCCTGCCTTGGCCCGAGGCGTCGTCGCCGCAAGGGACGGCGGCGCTGATCGCCCAGCTGACGAAGGCCCTGGATGCGCTGCTGGGCGGCAAGCACGATCCGCTCGATCAGTCGCGGGCGGACCTGGGCACCCTGGAAGCGTCGCTGCAGAATTTCCGCAAGCGGGCGACCGTCAAACGGACCGAAGCCATTCGAGAATGGTTGCTGGATCGGGTGGACGACGAGAACTCGCGCGTGCGCGGCGCGATGTGGCTGGCCAAGTGGCTGGGGAACCTCTGCCAGACGGCGGAAGAGCGGGCGGTGCAACTGCGGCAGACGGTCGCCCACGAGCTGACCGAGGCCGAACGGCTGCTCGCGGCACTGCCGACGACCCGGGGACGCAGTCGGGACCGCGCGGGGCCCGACTTGCCCGAGTTGCTGGCGCAGTACTGCAAGCACCGGCTGTACGAGCGGGTGGTGGAGACAGTGGAGAGCATTGGCAAGGCGGCCAAGAGCCAGGTCGCGGCGGTGCGGGACGAGCTGGTGGATCTGGAGCGTGAGCTGCGCCATCTGGCGGATCATTTCGACACGTCTCGGACCCTCGATGCCCTCGTCGCCGAGGACGACCTGGGGGCCGAAGACCTGCTGGACTCGGTCAATCGCGTGCTGGTGGACGGCATTCACCAGCTGGCGGAACAGCTCGAACAGCGCCTCCAGACCGCCGTGCTCAAGGACGCGGGCGGACTGCGGAAGTTGCTGGGGCAGGGGGGGGAGACGCGGAACAGGCTCCCTGCGGCGATCCGGGCCGTCACACGCAGCGCCGTCATCGGCATGATGAAGACGCTGGATGTCGCCGATGTCATGTTCTCGAAAAACCGCGGGCAGGGCAACGAGGCCGCGACGCTGCTGGAGTCGCTCGAATCGGCCACGCCACGGCTGCTGCGCTGCGGCGGCGCCAAACGGCTGCTCGTCATGCTCCCTCAGGGCTCCAACCACGTTCGTCCGTTGCAGATCCTCCACCAGCAGATGGGCGAGACACCGTCCCTGGCTCAGAACCACGACGGTGAATTCGTCATGTGCTACGAGGTCGAACGGATCTCGCTGACCCAGGTCGCGGTGACGCTGATTGAAGGCCGCCGCGATCTGGCTGCCGCCGCCGGCCGTGTCCACGCGCGCACCGACGTGAACTGGGCGCCCCTGCCGGACGTTACCTGAACCGGTCGCGTTACGAACGGCGGCCCACAACCGCAATGTGGCCGATCACCGCCCACAAGGCACAAAACGTGAACGCCATCGTCAACTGGATCCAATCAACGGCCATGCAGTCATCCTCAGCGGGTGCCGGTATTGGCCCTCACGAACGCAAGATACAGCTTTGAGAACTGATTATCGGTTCGCCAGTCGGCGACAATGTAACCGCCTGGCGATCGCACCGCGCGTGTCACGTGAGCTGACTTTGCGCGTTGCTCGCATTCGGCAAGCTTGGTAGAGTAGAGAGACGCGGCGGATCGGAACACGCCGCGCGAGGCCACGTATTTCACGGAATCTTCTCCGCTCATGGCAGCGTCGAAACAACCGGCCGTCGGTATCGACCTGGGCACGACATTCTCCGTCGCGGCGTGTCTCGACGCCGCCGGCCACCCCCAGACGCTGGTCAATGCCGAAGGGGAACGGCTGACTCCCAGCGTCGTGCTGATCGAGGACGACGAAGTCGTGGTCGGCAAGGAAGCGGTCAAGGCCATGGGGACGGACATGGCCCACGTCGCGGACTGCGCGAAGCGGGATGTGGGACAGCGCACCTTTCACAAGCCGTTGGGGGGTCGGCCGTACCCGCCGGAGGCGATTGAAGCCTGGGTCCTCAACAAGCTGCGCCTCGACACGCAGAAACTGATCGGCGCCTACCAGAAGGTCGTCGTCACGGTGCCCGCCTACTTTGACGAAGTCCGGCGGAAAGCGACGCAGGATGCCGGCTACATCGCGGGATTCGACGTGATGGATATCATCAACGAGCCGACGGCGGCTGCCGTGGCGTTCGGCTTTCAGCGCGGGTTTCTGGCGGAAGGGGGCACGAGTCGGCAGCGCCTGCGGATCCTGGTCTACGATCTGGGTGGCGGCACGTTCGATGTGACGGTCATGGAGATCACCGGCCGCGACTTCGTGGCCCTGGCGACCGACGGCGATGTGCGGTTGGGAGGCCGCGACTGGGACCAGCGGCTGGTCGATTGTGTGGCGGAGGATTTCGTGCGCAAACACGGCGTCGACCCGCGCGAGGATCCCAACGTGGAAGGCCGCATGTGGCGGGAGTGCGAGGACGCGAAGCGGACGCTGTCGGTGCGGTCCCACGCCCTCATCACCAGCGAATTCGGCGGTCACGTGGCCCGGCTGGACATGACGCGGGCGCAGTTCGAGGAAATGACCTTGGACCTGCTGGAGCGAACGGCCTTCACCACGCGCCAGACCCTGCAGGCCGCTGGCCTCGACTGGTCGCAGATCGACCGGATCCTGTTGGTGGGTGGGGCGACGCGCATGCCAGCCGTCGTGCGGATGCTCCGCGAACTCTCCGGCCAGGACCCCGACCAGAGCGTCTCGCCGGACGAAGCGGTGGCGCACGGCGCGGCGTTGCACGCCGGACTGCTGCTGGCGCGGCACGCGGGGCAGGCCCCGCGGTTCCAGATCCGGAACGTCAATTCTCACAGTCTGGGCGTCGTGGCGAACGACCCGCAGACCAGCCAGCTGCGCAATGCGATCCTGATCCCGCGCAATACGCCGCTGCCGGCCGACGCCCGGCGGATCTTCAAGACCCACAAACGCGGACAGAAGTCGATCCTCGTGCAGATCGTGGAGGGTGAAAGCGCGGCGCCGGACGATTGCGCCCCGGTCGGCCGCTGCTCGGTGCGCGATCTGCCTGCCGACCTGCCGGCGCAGACGCCCATTGAAGTGGGGTTCCGCTACCTCGACAATGGCCGGTTAAGCGTCCAGGTGAAAGTCGCTGGTACGAACACGCGGTTGGAACATGAAATCATGCGTGAGAACAGCTTGACCACCGACCAGCTCAACAGCTGGCGGAAGTACGTCTCCGGCCTGCCCCCGGTGGCACGCGTCATCTCGGATGGAGTGGCGGCCCCATGACCAATCCCGGGCAGCCCGCGCGACCCGACGTGCGGATGCGCGGTTTTGCTCAGCGCGCGCAAGTGACAGAAATATGGCAGTGGCTGCGGACGCACGTGCACGCCCTGCCGGCTGAATCGGTCGCTACCGTCGGCGCGGCCGGGCGCGTGCTGGCCGAAGAGATCGTGAGCCAGGTCGCGGTGCCGTCGTTCCCGCGCGCCATGATGGACGGATACGCCGTGCGGGCGTCCGAGACGTCCGGGGCGTCGCCCTACAGCCCGCTGCCGCTGGAGGTCGTGGACGAGGCGCTGGCCGGGCGGCCCGCGCGGGAGTCTGTGCAGCCCGGGCAGGCGATCCGCAGCATGACCGGTGCGCTCCTGCCGCCGGGGGCGGACGCCGTCGTCCCGGTCGAATATGTGCGCGAAGAACGCGCCGACGGAAAAGTCTGGGTGCTCGCCGAACTCACACCCGGCAAGCACGTGGCGCAAGCGGGCGATGACGTGGCGGTGGGCCAGCACGTGCTCCCCGGCGGACGTCGGCTGCGTCCCCAGGATCTGGGCGTGCTCGTCTCGTTGGGTATCACCCAGGTCTCGGTCGTGCGTCAGCCGGTTGTCCGCATCGTGGTCACCGGCGACGAACTCGTGCCCCCCGGCGCAACGCCGCGGGAGGCCCAGATCGTCGATTCCAACAGCCCGATGCTCGTGGCCCTGGTCCAGCGCGACGGCGGCATCGTGAGGCATCCGGGCATTGTGCGGGACGACCCGCCGGCCATCCTTGCCGCGTTGGAGGACAACGCGGACGCGGTCCTCGTCTCGGGCGGATCCAGTGTAGGACAGGAGGACCACGCCCCGCGCCTGGTCGCGACGCATGGCCAACTTGTCTTCCACGGGGTGGCCATGCGCCCGAGCAGCCCGGCCGGACTGGGACGCCTGGGAGATCGGCTGGTCGTCCTGCTGCCGGGAAATCCTGTCTCCTGTCTCTGCGCCTACGACTTCTTCGCCGGGCGGGCGATCCGCCTGCTGGGCGGCCGTGCCTGGGACTGGCCCTACCGCCCGTGCCGGCGACGGCTGCGGCATAAACTCGTGTCCACCGTCGGCCGTGTGGACTACGCGCGCGTGCGCCTGGTGGAGGAGGAAATCGAGCCGCTGGCGATCAGCGGCGCGTCGATTCTCAGCTCCACGACGCGGGCGGACGGCTTCGTTGTCGTCCCGGAAGACAGCGAGGGATATGCGGCCGGGACGGAAGTCGACCTATACCTGTACGACGACTGACATGCAGCAGGATCAGTTCCTCGATGTGATCGACCGCGACGAAGCCGAGCGGCGCTTCCGCGCCGCGATACGGCTGGAACCGTTGGAAGTCGACACGGTCGCACTGGCCGAGGCGCTGGGACGGGTGCTGGCCGCGGATGTCGCGGCTGTCGGCGATGTGCCTGCCTTTGACCGTTCCAATGTCGACGGCTTCGCCGTTCGTGCTGCCGATACGTACGGGGCGCAGGAAGAGCAGCCGCGCGTCCTGCGTCTTTCCCCGGCAGCGATTGCCACCGCCGTGGTGCCCTCCCAGGAAGTCGCACCCGGCACGGCCATGGCGATTGCCACCGGAGGCATGCTCCCGCGCGGTGCCGACAGCGTTGTGATGGTCGAGGATACGGACACGCGTGAAGACGAACTGCTGGTGCGCCGCGCGGTCGTGCCCGGCTTCGCCGTCACGTTTGCGGGGACGGACATCGCGGCCGGCGAAACGGTACTGCGACGGGGCGAGCTGGTGACGAGCCGCGAAACAGGCGTGCTGGCCGCGATCGGACGGGCCGCAGTCGACGTGTATCGCCGACCGCGCGTGGGTATCATCTCGACGGGCGACGAAATTGCCGCACCGGGCACGCCGCTCCCCTTGGGGCACGTGTACGATTCGAACGGCCGGATCCTGGCCGATGCCGTGCGGGAACAGGGCGCCGTGCCGCTCGAACTGGGGATTGTGCGCGACGACGCAGAACAGTTGCGCGCCGTGCTCCGCGAGGCACTTGACTGCTGCGATGTCGTCCTGCTCTCCGGTGGCACCAGCAAAGGTGCGGGCGACATCTCGTATCGCATCGTACGGGAGGTGGCCGAGCCGGGGATTGTGGCGCACGGCGTGGCCCTCAAGCCGGGCAAACCGATTTGCCTGGCCGCGCATCACCGCAAGCCGGTCGTCGTCCTCCCGGGGTTCCCCACGTCGGCGATCTTCACATTTCACGAGTTCGTCGCACCGGTGATTCGAGCGCTCGGCGGACGGCCCGTGCAGGCCATGGACGACGTCGCCGCACGGATGGCGGTGCGCGTCAACTCCGCCGTCGGCCGCACCGAGTACCTGCTGGTGTCGCTGGTGCAGCGCTCCGCCGCGGACGGCGCACCCCAACCGCTCGCGGCCTACCCGCTGGGGCAAGGATCAGGATCAGTGACCACGTTCAGCCGCGCCGACGGGTTCGTCACCATCGGCCGCCATCAGGAGCTGGTTGCCGAGGACGAAGAGGTGTCCGTGCGGCTGCTGTCGCCCGCCGTCCAGGTGGCGGACCTGGTGGTGATCGGCAGTCACTGCGTCGGGCTGGATCTGCTGCTGGGTCGGCTGCAGGCCCACGGGCTGCGCACGAAGTTCCTGGCCGTCGGCTCCACCGGCGGACTCGCCGCGGCCCGGCGTGGCGAATGCGACCTGGCCGGGATCCACCTGCTGGACGCCGCCACTGGGGTGTACAACGTACCGTTCCTGTCGGCGGACCTGGAGTTGATTCGCGGCTATCGTCGTACGCAAGGCCTCGTGTACCGGCGGGGAGATGCTCGCTTCGCAGGCTGCGCCGCCGAGGTGGCCCTCGCCCGCGCGCTGGCCGACCCGACCTGTGTCATGGTGAACCGCAACGGCGGCAGCGGCACACGCCTGGTCATCGACCAACTCCTGGCGGGAGCGCGACCACCCGGGTACGCACTGCAGCCGCGCAACCACACGGCGGTCGCCGCCGCCGTCGCGCAAGGTCGCGCGGACTGGGGCGTGGCGATCCAACGCGTCGCGCAACAGGCCGGGCTCGGATTCCTGCCGGTGGTCGATGAGCAGTATGACTTCGTGGTACCCAGGGAGCGTGCCGCGCGGCCTGCCGTGACGGCGTTTCGGGACTTGCTGGCCGACCCCGCGGTGCGCGCCGCATTGAATCAGCTGGGATGCCACCGGTAAGCGGCCGCGCTGGCGCTCATGCGGCCCGCATCAGGACTTCACCCCGGCCGCCCTCCAACAGATCGCCGTGATACAGCTCGACCTCGACCTCGCCCAACGCCGACGTCGCGGGGAAACGATGCCGCATCAACAGTCGCTCGATGATGCGCAGGATCTCCAGTCGACAGCGGCAACCGTAGCGGAAGGACGGCAAGAGCATCGGGCGGTCCGGACCCAGCACGCCAATCGTCCCGCGCCGCATCCCGGCCCCCAGCCGGATGCCACAGTTGCCGTACACCAGAATCGTGCCGGCCAGCAGACCGAAGCCGAGCAAGTCCGCGGCGTCGCCGGCGATCGCGATCAGACCGCGACGCATGCTGTGGCCAATCTCATTGCCCGCACTGCCCGACACCAGAATCGTGCCACCGGTCATGCCGCGCGCGCTCCCGCGATACGCCGCGCCGACCATGTGCCCGGCATCCGCGTGCGCCTGGATCACGCCCCCCAGCATCTCGGCGCCCAGCCAGTCGCTGACGGGGCCCGCCGCATCGATCCGCCCGCCACGCATTCGGCTCCCCACGTGCCGGCCCGCGGGACCCTCAATCCGCATGATGCCGCGCGTCATGCCCGCGCCGATCCAGTGGACACCGGTCAGCTCCCCTTCCCAGACCATCGAGTCGCTGTCGGGACTGCCCAGCACACGGAAGAACTCGGCCAACGGCACCTGCCGGTTCCCGTGAAAGATCGGCAGCTGCTCGATCGCCGCCAGTGACTTGCCGCACACCGCCTCGGGCAGAATCCCTTCCACTTCCAGCGGAATGGGCGTAGAGTTCATCAGCTGCAGTCGCAAGGTCATGTGTGAATCCGGGAACGAGGAAGGGGGAAGGGGGAGGGGGGAAGAGTGAACATTGAACATCGAACATCGAACATTGAACATTGAACATTGAACATTGGACATTGGACATTGAACCGCCTGGAGGAGGTGTCTGCAAGGCGGCAGGGAGGTTCCCCATGAATCGGTTCACCGACCGCGGCGGCTCGGCAGGAGCCTCGCCCTCCCGCCGTCGCCTCGCCCTCCCGGCGTCGCCTCGCCCTCCCGCCGTCGCCTCGCCCTCCCGGCGTCGCCTCGCCCTCCCGCCGTCGCCTCGCCCTCCCGCCGTCGCCTCGCCCTCCCGGCGTCG